>JBGOXZ010000027.1:0-13579 GCA_041479395.1 Opitutaceae bacterium | reverse complement strand
TCTATGATTCGAAGGCCATCTTCGAGGATCAGCTGGCGGCGATCGAGCGCGCCACCGAGCAGCGGGGCGAGGAGCATCTCAACCTGGCCCTCCTGACCGACGGGCTCCGGGCGGAGCGCGAGCAGGGCATCACCATCGACGTGGCCTACCGCTATTTCGCCACGCCGCGGCGCAAGTTCATCATCGCCGACACCCCGGGCCACATTCAATACACCCGCAACATGGTGACCGGCGCATCCACGGCCAACCTCGCCGTAGTGCTGGTCGATGCGCGCAAGGGCATCGTGGAGCAGACCAGCCGGCATGCCTTCATCGCGTCGCTCCTGCGCATCCCCCACCTGGTGGTCTGCGTCAACAAGATGGATCTGGTCGATTACCGGGAGGAGCTTTTCGACGAGATTGTGGAACAGTTCTCCGCCTTCGCCTCGCGCCTCGAGATTCCCGACCTCAAGTTCGTCCCCATCTGTGCGCTGCACGGCGACAATGTCGTCTCTGCGTCGCCGCGCATGCCGTGGTACCAAGGTAGCCCGCTGCTCCATCTGCTGGAAACCGTCTATATCGGCAGCGATGCGAATCACGTTGATCCGCGCTTTCCCGTGCAATGGATCATCCGGCCGAATTCCCGCGCGCACCACGACTTTCGCGGCCTGACGGGCCGCATCGCCGGCGGCGTGTTCAAGCCCGGCGACGAAGTCATGGCACTGCCGTCAGGCCGTACCACACGCGTCAAGCAGATCTACTCTTTGACGGAAGAAGTGCCGGAGGCCTTTTCCCCCATGAACGCCGTGATGACGCTGGAGGATGAGATCGACATCAGCCGCGGCGACTTGCTGGCGAAACCGACCAACCTGCCGCAAATCGGACAGGACATCGAGGTGATGGTCTGCTGGTTTCACGAGAAGAAACTGCAGCCGGGCGGGCGCTATGTTGTGCGGCACACGACGCGCGCGGTCCGGTGCATCGTCAAGGAGGTCCGCTACAAGATGAACATCAACACGCTGCACAAGCTGGACGGCGACTTGGAGATCGGCATGAACGACATCGGCCGCCTCCGCCTGCGCACCACGGCGCCACTCTTCTTTGACAGCTACAAGCGCAATCGCAACACCGGCAGTCTAATCCTGATCGACGAATTCACCAACAACACCGTGGCCGCGGGCATGATCCTCGAACCCGGCGCCACCATCGGCCCGGAGCGGGAAGGATACCTCGATATGGGAGGATTGTAGGCCGTCGGAGCCCGTTAGTAGCAGCAGGCATCCCGCCAGGCGCGTGAAGAGCAGGGCGGTTCACCTGGACCACAGACTGGCGCGAATGTGTGCCTCCAGCGCGTCCTGTCAGGATGGAGTCGGCGTGCAACCAGGCGTGTCTTCACTGCGCGTTTGTCAGCCTAAACAAAGTGAAGTACCGAGGCCGCAGGCCGCCAGCCAGCTATCCAGTCAGACATCGCCGAGGCACGCTGCTGGGGCTCTCTGGATCCTTCGCTACGCTCAGGATGGCAAACAGCAAGAACGACGGTTTGAAGACGCGCTCTGGTGAAAAACGTGGTGTGGTCTGGGAAGCGGCCCGGTGGGTTGTCACGTAATAGGTGACAAACGTCTGGTGTAGTCGAGGAGACGATCGAATCGCTTGTCACGTAATAGGTGACAAACGTCTCGTGTGGTCGAGCAAGGGCTCCAGGCGGTTGTCATTTCGCCTAGGATGCGAGACGGCGGAGAAACCGATGCGTGTCCGCGGCCGGCGCGGCGAAGTCCGCGCCGCGCCAGCCGCGGGTTGCACGTTCTGACTATCGCCGGGTGCGGGCATGGCCCTGGCCGGGCGAAGCTTTCGAGGTCGGTTTAGTAGCCGCCGCCACCCATACCGCCGCCGCCACCGCCGCTGGCCGCCGCCGCCACGGCGGCGGCGACTGCCAGGCCGAGCAGCACGGACTTGGTGGTGTCCAGCCGCTTGATTTCAGCGTGGGTGATGTCGGCGATTGGCACGCGCTGATTTGCGCCGACCAGCGCGTCATGCTCGACCGAAGTGACCTTGATGGTGGCGGTGGAGCCGTCGCGCAGCGTGCAGGTCACCGTATCGTCGACTTGCACCAGGGAGGCCAGCTGGGGGAGATCGGCAGACTGGACCTGCTGGACGGTCGTGCAGGCGCTGAGCAGGGCGCCGGCCAGGAGGATGCTCAGGGATAGTTTCAGGCCATCCAGAAAACGGGGCGCCGTGGGATGGTTTTTTTGGTTCGGATTCATGCGAGTTGGGATTTCGGGTTGGCGGAGGAACCTGCCAGCGGCGGACGAGGACATGCGTGGAAACCATGCGCCAGGGGCACGGGGAATGGAGGAGGCAGGAGAACGGGTTGGAACAATAGATACGTGGATCGCGTGCGTTATCCGGCAGAATCACGTAACAGTTCTGAAAGATTTGAGAGAGGGCGTGCCGGGGATCCGCCTTTCAGGTTGCCGCAAGGACCGGCCGGGAACGCCCATCCGCCCAATCCACTTCGGCGCACGGCGACCTCCCGCAATCCGCTTGTGCCGCCGCTCCCGCCCGCTACGGTGCGGGGCATGCCCTCTTCGGAGGCGAGATGGAAGATCTGGATGGCCGCTGCCCGGCCCCGGACGCTGCCGGCGGCCGTGGCTCCGGTGATCGTGGGCTCGGCGCTGGCGTGGCGGGCCGGGGCGTTCGATGCGGGCGCGGCGGCAATCTGTCTGGCCTTCGCGCTGCTCGTGCAGGTCGGAGCCAACTTTGCCAACGATTATTATGATTTCGCCCGAGGCGCTGACACCACCGGGCGGGTCGGTCCGCGCCGGGCGGTGGTCGCGGGACTCGTGGCGCCCGCGACAATGCACCGGGCGATGGGGCTGACGTTCGGACTGGCCCTGCTGGTTGGCCTGGCGCTCATCGCGTGGGGTGGCTGGTGGCTGGTGATCGTCGGCGTGGTCAGCGTCGCCAGCGGCCTCGCCTACACGGGTGGACCGTACCCGCTCGGGTACCATGGGCTGGGCGATGTGTTTGTCTTCATTTTCTTTGGCCTCGTCGCGGTGTGTGTCACCTTTTTCGTGCAGACCGGCCGGCTGGGCGTCGACGCCATCCTGGCCGCCGTGGCGGTTGGCGCGCTGGCGACAAACATTCTTCTCGTGAACAACTACCGGGACGCGGAGTCCGATGCCAGGGCTGGAAAGCGCACCTTGGTCGTGCGGTGGGGCAAGCCGTTCGCCCAATGGCAGTTTGGCACCGCCCACTTGATTGCCAGCGCGGTGTTCGCCGCCCTGGCTTTCCGGGGATTCTACAGCCGCACTCTCGGCATTCCCGGGGCGGTCTTTCTCGGAATCGTGGGTTATTGGCAGTGGCGCCGGCTGCGATCGGCCCAGAGCCCGGCGGAGCTGATTGCACTGCTCGGACTATGCGGAGCCTGGCTCGCCGCCTACGCGGTGATCCTGGTCGTCGCGCTGGTGGCGGCGAAATGACGCCCGCCCGGGCCGCCGGGCGGAATCGCCCGGTCAACGTGCGCCGGAGGGATGGCTCAGAGCTTGGCCGAGACCTTCGCTTTCAGGGTGGCCTTGTCCATCATGCCCACGAACTGCTCGGCGAGCTGGCCGCCCTTGAAGAGCAGCAGCGTGGGAATGGCACGGATGCCATACTGGGCGGCGATGTCGCCGTGGTCGTCGATGTTCACCTTGCAGATGGTGAGTTTGCCGGCCAGTTCGGTGGCCAGTTCCTCCAAAATCGGCGCGATCATCTTGCAAGGCCCGCACCACGGCGCCCAGAAATCCACGAGCACGGGCGTCGCCGCGGTGCCAATTGTATCCTTGAAACTGGCGGTGGTCAGTTGGGCGATGTTTTCAGACATGGCGTTAAATGTTGGCGGGATGATGGCAGTGTCAAGGGAAGGACACATCTAGCGCGGCGTTGACCGGTGGATGATTTCCGACAATTCCTTCGTCTCAACGGCCTCGAGGGGCTTGCCGCGCTGCTTCAGTTCCTCGAACGCTTTCACGACGGTCTCGGTCATACGCTCATGCGTCTCCTCCGACCCACCCAGGATGACGAATTTCTCCCCGGTCGTGATGCGCTTGTGGCCGTCGTCGTTGTCCAGTCCGACGCCGAGCAGGGCGGCGTGCGCCCTTTTCTTCCTCCGTTTTCTCACCGGTTTCACGACGTCACACTGCTCGGCGCCGTCGGTGTTTCAAGTTCCTTCTCGTTCACGGCCTCGCAGAGGATGTCGGCGAACGCCTGGTCCTGCCGAATGCGCAGGCGTTTGAGGCGGGCGAGTTCGAGCACGGCCAGGAAGGTGGCGATAAGCGTGCGCAGGCTGACGGTCGTGGTGAAAAGCTCCGAGAACACAAACCGCGGCTGGGTCTGGAGGCGGCGGAGGAGCAGCTCCATCTGATCGGCGACGGTCACCTGCTCGTCATGAATCTCGCCGACCACCAGCTTCTCGGCGAGGCGGCGCAGCACCAGATTGAAGACGTTCCAGAGCTCGATGCGGTCGGTGCTCTTGAGCGGCCGGTCGCTGCGGTCGGACAGCGCCGAGACGTAGCGTTCGATCAAATCCTGCCGCTCGGCGGCCAATTCACCGAGCCGGCCGGCAGCTTCCTTGAATTTCCGGTACTGGATAAGCTGGTGGACGAGCTCCCACCGCGGATCCATCTCCTCCTCGTCCGTGGCGTTGGGGTCAACGGCCTGCTGGTCCTTGGGCAGGAGCAGGCGGCTTTTGATTTCCATCAACGTGGCCGCCATCACGAAGAACTCGCCGGCCAGGCCGAGATCGAGCTGCTGCATGGCGAACAGCGCGTCGAGATACTGGCGGGTGACCTGCTCGATGGGTATGTCATAGATATCCAGTTCGTTTTTCCGGATAAGGAAGAGCAGCAGGTCGAGCGGCCCCTCGAAAACTTGCAGCTTGATGCGATGGTCGGTGTCGGGAACCACGGGGGACGGGATGGGTGAGAAGACGGGGACGCGCAACGGGAAAATCAGCGCGCCCGGCGGAAGACGGCGACAAAGAAACCGTCGGTGTTGTGGCAGGCGGGCAGGATCGTGAGTCCGAGCTCGCCGACGACGCCGTCGAACGCGCGGGCGGGGGGCAGGTGGATGAAGGTCGGATGCTGGGAAAGAAACGCCGCGCCGACGTCCTGATTCTCCTGGCGGCTGAGCGAACAGGTGGCGTAGATCAGCAGCCCGCCGGGCCGGAGCTGGCTGCTGAAACGCGCCAGCAGCTCCTGCTGGCGAACGGCTTGGGCCGCGATATCGGCGGCGGTGGTGCACCACTTCAAATGGGGGGCGCGCCGCCAGGTGCCGCTGCCGCTGCACGGCGCATCCACGAGCACGCCGTCGTAGTTCGCGGCGGCGGGTGACCGGCTCAAGAGATGAATGTTGGTGAAACCGCCGCGGTGGGCGCGCCGGCGGAGTTCCTCGAGCGCTTCCGCGCGCAGGTCGAAGGCATCCACGCGTCCCTCCGGGCCGAGCCGGCGGGCCAGTTGCAGCGTTTTGCCACCGGCGCCGGCGCAGGCGTCGAGCCAGTGGCCGCCCGGGGCGATCTGCGCACTGGCCAGGATGAATTGCGATCCCAGATCCTGAATCTCGAACCGGCCCTCGCGATGAGCCTTGGCGGTGGTCAGATCGGCTTCGGCGAGGATTTCGCAGGCATCAGCGCACACCTCGGATCTGCGCCAGGGCCAGCCCCGATCGGTGAACTCGGTCAGAACCGTGTCAGGGTCGTCGGTTTGCAGCCGGATCCAGACGGGCGCCCGCGCGTGGAGCACCTCGAGGTTGGGCGATAGAAATGCCTCCGGGCAGTGGCGGCGGAACCACGCGGGCAGGAGTTCCCGACTGACGCCGAGATGATGCGCCCGCGCCGGCATGGTCGGCGGCAGCGGTGGCCAACCGGGCACAAGGGCTTCGCGAAATCCGCGGGTCGCGGGCGTATCGGCCGCCAGCCAGGCAACCGCGCGAGTGGCCAGCGCCTCGGACCGGACCGTGATTTCCTCGACCCAAGGGAGATACCGCAGCGCGGTGTAGAGCAGTTCGCGGTAGAGACGGCGGTCGCCGGCGCCGAACTCGCGGCGGCGCAGGGCCTCCTGGATGCGCGCGGGCAGATTGCGGTCCGTCCGCAGGTGCGGCAGGAGACTCCGCCACAGCCGAAGAAAGATCTGCTGCTGGTTTCGGACGATGGCCGGATTCATCGGAGGAGTGGGATGCTCCAGTGGCCGGGCCATTTCGCCTCAAAACCGGATCAGATCGACCACGGCATTGAGGCCGAACGAGCTCTCCCGCTGGCGGCCTTGATACCAGGAGACCTCGTAACGGATGTTCCAGGTGTTTCTGAGATTCTGGCGGACGCCGAAGGAAAGCTCGTCCCAGCGGGCGGCGCGCGCGTCGTAGCGTACCCGGGCGAATCCCCGCCAGACCTCGTTCACGCGCCGGTCGTATTCAACAAAGTATTGTTCGATCTGATCCTGCAGATAGTTCGTCGCCAGCCGCAGCGTCCACCACTCCCGGTCGATGAGTTCGAGCCCGGTGTTGAGTTCCCGCAGGGTGAGGTTCTGCGGAGCGAGCCGCTGAAACAGGCCGAACCGCAGCCACGGTGCGGGCGTGACTGACAGCTCGGTGTAGACATCGGACCACCGCCGCTGGCCCGGCTGCGTCGAGAAATTCAGGTCGGCGGCCAGATTGAAGGTCAGCAGGTCGCGGGAGCCATAGTTCACGTCACGGGTCTGCAAGACGTTATCGAGGCCGAACCGCAGGGTGTTGGTCCCGTGCAGCTGGTCGAGGTTGCGGATGGAACCGAGATCAAGGGGCTCGAGGTTGGTGGAAAACACCTCCCGGTCGATCAGCGGGATGAAGGACTGGCCGCGGTCCGCCTCGGGAATGTAGCGGTAGGAAAGTTTGGGCGTCAGCAGGTGGCGCAGGCCGTCGATCTTCCAGAGTTCGTTGCGGTAGTCGAAGACGCCGCTGGCGTGCAGTTCCGCGTCGGCGCCCACTTCGCCCAACCACCGGGTGTAGGTATCGCGGCCGCCGGTGGCCTTCGCGTAATAGGTCAACCGTCCGCCGGCGACCGGCGTGATGGTCAGCCATTCGGTGGGCGTGATCGGGCGGTCAATGGCGTAAAAGGTGTCGAAGCGGTCGCTGCGCAGGGTGGATCCGGTGAGCAGCGGGTCCTCCTGGAGCACGGCGAGGCTCGAGTTGAGGCGCTCATGGAATCCGCCGCCGATCGGCACCGGCAGCAGGTCGAAGCGGATCTCCGGCAGGCGCTGTTGCACGATCTCAAAATTATTCGGCGCCAGCCGCGTGAAGAGATCGAGGTAATAATTGTTGCCGGCATAGACCCCTTCGAGAAACGAGTCGGGCTGCTGCACGGGGTAGAACCGGCTGGGGCGAAAATCGCGCACAACCTCGGAGTCCCGCCACCAGGAGAAATGGCCGGTGAGGGTGAGGCGGTCGTCGATGGTCTGCTGGTGGCGCCATTCGAAATATCCGCGCCCCTCCGGCACGGGCCGGCCGAGCAGGTCGGTTTTCCTGTCGCCATGATCGTTGATGAATCCGGATCGGAAATCGCCGGTGGTCTCCGCTCCGTTTGACTTGAATTGATAGCTTCCTGAGGGCCCGAACATGACACCGCGGGCGGTATATTCGCCGAGATCGGCGCCGAGGTTGATGCCCGGCCACACCGGCACATGCAGGCCGAAGTCGACATAGGCGCCGAGGTTGTGCTGGTAGCCGACGCGCGTCGTGAAATACGAGATGATCGGCTGGTCGAACGGCCGGTCAAACTTGGGCAGCGCGAACAGCGAATGGTCGCCGAGGCCGAGGTGGCCGTGCTCTCCCATGATTCGCCGGCCGGGTTGGTAGATGATCTGGTCGGCGGACAAGGTTGGGGCAAAGGGTCCCGGCCCGTTGTACGTCACGACGGCGTTGGTGAGCGTCATCCGGGCGCGCGTGCCGGTGGCGGAGGCGGCCGTGACGTAAAGGGGCGGCTCGCCGGCGCGTACGTCGGTGAGGGTGAAGAAGCCGGTGGCGAGGTCGTAAAAGCCGCTCGTGGCGAGCAGCCGCTGCGCACCCGAGGTGATGGTGAAATGGCCGCTCCCGTGAACGAGATTTCTGGTCTGATGGTAGCGGAGTTCATCCGCGAGCAGCAGGGTGGGACCGTATTCGATGCGCGGATGGCCCGTGAGCACGGCTTCGCCGGTGGTGATGTCAAAAGACGTGTTGTCCGCCTTGACCACGGGCGCGAGCGGCGTTACCTGGGCGAAAAGGTTGCCGGAGGCGAGGAGAAGCAGGAGGAGGTGGGCGGAGGGTCCGCGGAGCACGGCGGGAGGGATACGGGCACCTGAATGGACAGGCAAGCCTCGACCGGGTTGCACGCCCGGCGAGGTATTCTCAATGCACGCCCCTGCGTGCCGAGTTACCTGCTCGGGTTGGCCGGCGACGTCAGGTCCTGCAGGCGGCGCAGGTTCTCCTGCACTTTGGCATAGTCGGGCCGGATGCGCAGTGCTTCCTCGTAGTGCTGTCTTGCCTCGGCCATCCGGCCCAGCTCGAGCAACACGCTGCCAAGATTGTTGTGCGCTTCGGCCATATCGGGCCTGCTCCGCAGGGCGAGTTCGTACTGGGCCGCCGCCTCCGGCAGTCGGCCCAGCTGGAAGAAGACGTTGCCCAGATTGTTGTGCGCATCGGCATAGCCCGGATCCACGCGCAGCGCCTCTTCGTACTCGGCCACAGCCTCCGGCGTCCGGCCGAACTGGACCAGAAGCGTGCCGAGGTTGTAGTGGGCCTTGGCGGAACGCGGCTCGATCCGCAGCGCCTCCCTGAACTGCGCCTCCGCCTCCGGCACCCGGCGGGATTGATAGAATGCGTTTCCCAGATTGTTGTGGGCCTCGACGGAATCCGGCTGGATCTGCAGCGCCGCCTCATACTGTGCAATCGCCTCGGGCAACCTCGCTGCTTGAAACAGGGCGACCCCGAGATTGCAGCGTGCCCGCACATTGTCCGGGAGCTTGGCCACCGTGTCGCCCCACAGGATCAGCTCGCTGCGGTAATCCGTGTTGCGCCGCAGCGTGAGCCACCCCAAGCCCGACGCCAGTCCAAGGAACAGGAGCAGACTGCCCCTTCCGGTCACCGCATGGATTGCCGCCACCATCAAAGTCAGCACCGCGGCCAGGGGCAGGTACATGCGGTGCTCCGCCATGGTCTGGGTCGCCACGGGGACAACGCTCGAGCTCGGCGCCAGAATCAGAAAAAACCAAGCCCCGAGGAATCCAACGGCGGGCCGGCGCCACAGCGCGATCACCGTTGCGGCCACCAGCAACGCGAGGAGCAGCGCGTAGGGCGCCGCCTCCCACGGGTTCTTGATCAACTCAATCCCGTAGTCAAAGATGAGCGGATGAGGCCAGAGCGACAGCCCGAGGTAGTGGGGAATCACCCGGCATTGCGTCAAGGCGTAGGCCCACCAAGCGGCATCGAGGCCGAAGCCAGCCGTCCCACCGCGGCTGCCCGTGCGCACGATGAGATAACCCAGCAGCAGCCAGGTCAGCGCCAAACCCAGGTAGAACCAGCGCCGGCGCCACGCCGCCCGGAAGGACCCACCCACAAACGTTCGATCGTACAGGAACACGATTAGCGGCGCCGAGGCCATCACCTCTTTGGTCGCCATGCCCAACAAACAAGCGCCGATGGAGAGCGGATACCATTTCCACGGGGCTGGCGACGCACTTGCCCGAATGAAGCAATAGAGTGTCAGCAAATAGAACAGCCCCGCCAGCGACTCGGCTCGCTGGACACTGTAGATGACCGATTCCGTCTGCAGCGGGTGCAGCGTCCACAGCAGCGCCGCGGCGAAGGCAATGGGGTAGGGCGCGTTATCCTTAACGCGCCGGTCGGGCGTAGTTGGGATCATCGGCGGCGGGTTAGGGATAACCCGCCCTACCACCGCCAGCGTCCGCCGCAGGATCCCGAAAAGCGTCAGACCGGCGAGGAGATGGATGACCAGGTTCAGCCCGTGATAGCTCCAGACGGCATTGCCGCTGATCGCGTAATTGAGCGCGAAGGAGAGATTCAGCAGCGGACGGCCGCCGACCGTGACGCCGTTGGCGCTGGGCGGATGCAGCGCTTCCCCCATCGACTGGAGGTGGCGGATCGTCGGGTTTTCCGCGATCGCCGGCAGGTCGTCGAACACGAACGGGAGGGAGAAGCTGTTGGCGTAGGCCGCCAGCACGGCGAGAACGATCACGGCGCCGGCCAAAACGACGGCGGTTGGGGACAGGGGAAGCGACGATGGCTTGAGGTTCGGCGGTTCGCTCACGGTTACGTTCAAGCGGGTGTTGGAAGCGGTGCCAAGCCCTACCCGTGACCGGGGCGAGCGAGGGACTTTGGGCAACCGACGGGATGCGCTCTATTTTCCGATGCCTGCCGCCGACCGGAGCGCTTCCGCGCGATCAAGATTCTCGCGCGCCTGCGCGTAATCTGGTTGAAGGCGCAGCGCCCGCCCAAACTGCTCCTTTGCCTCCTGGAGTCTGCCCTGCTGCATGAGAATCACCCCGAGGTTGTTGTGTGCCTCGGCGTTCGCCGGATCGATCTGCAGCGCTGCTTGGTAATGCGCAACGGCCTGAGGAAGGCTGCCGGTTTGGGCCAGCACGTTGCCCAGGTTGTTGTGCGCCTGGGAATAGTCGGGCCGCACGCGCAGGGCCTGTTCGAACTGGGCCTTTGCCTCCGGCAACCGGCCCAGTTTGAGGAAAGCGGTGCCGAGATTGTACGAGGCCTCGGCGTAAGCGGGATTGAGGTGCAACGCCGTTTCGAGGTGTTGGACCGCCTCCGGCGTCCGCCCCGCCCGAAACAGCGCGTTGCCGAGGTTGTAGTGCGCTTCGGCGGAGTCAGGCTGAATCCGCACCACGGTCTCGTAGTGCCTGATCGCCTCCGGCAGTCTCCCGGCCTGCAGCAGAATGTTTCCGAGATTGTTGTGCGCCTCGACATAGTCGGGCTTCAATTCCAGCGCCGCTTCGTAGTGCCCGATCGTCTCGGGCATCCGTCCCAACTCGGACAGCGCGTTTGCCGCATTGTAGTATGCCTCGGCCAGAGTGGGCTGGACCCGCAAGGCTTTCTCATACTGGACGAGCGCCTCCGCCGGTTTCCCCTGCCGGAACAAAGCGGCGCCGTAGTTGGAAAGAGCCCAGGCGTTGTGCGGGCGCTTGGCAGCGGTGCCATGCCAGATGGCCAGTTCGCTGCGGTAATCCTTGTTACGTTGGACCGTCATCCAGCCCAGGCCGACCGCCGCGGCGAGCAGCACCACCCAACTTCGTCGTCTCAGGCTGGCATGCACCGCCAGCACCAGCAGCACAATCACCGGCGCCAGGGCGAGGTACATGCGGTGCTCGGCCATCGTCTGCCGGTTGCCCGGTACGAGCGAGGTGGGGGCGAGAATCGCCAGGAACCAGGCACCGAGAAAACCCAGGGCCGGCCGGCGCCGCCGCGCCGCCGCCGTGCCCGCCAACACCAGCGCCACCACCAGGGCATAGGGGATGACATCCGGCACCGCTTTGACCCATTGCGCGCCGTAATCGATGATGAGCGGATGGGGCCAGATCGAGAGCCAGAGGTAGCGCGCCACGGTTTCAAACTGCGTCGCCGCGTACTGCCAGAAACCCACGCCCACGCCGAACCCCGCCGTGCCCCCGCGGTTCGCCGTGCCCAGCACCAGCCAAGCCAGCAGCAGCCAGGTGGCCGCCAGGCCGGCGTACAGCCACCGGCGTTGCCGCCAGGCTGCCCGGAAACTGCCCGCGAGAAAGGTGCGGTCGTAGAGCAGCACCAGCACTGGCGCCGACACCATCACCTCCTTGGTCGCCATGCCGAGCAAACACGCGGCGATCGCCATGGGATACCAGAGACGCGAGTTCGCCGAGGCCGCCCCACGGACGAAACAATAGAGCGTCAGCAGGTAAAAGAGACCCACGAGCGACTCCCCCCGTTGCACGAGGTAGGTGACCGACTCGGTTTGCAGTGGATGGAGGGTCCACAGCACGGCCACGGCAAGGGCGATGAGCGTAGCCAAAGTCGTGAGACTTTGGTTTTCATCGGCCGACCCGGGAAAGAAACCCCCGAGCACTGCATTCTCACGAAGGCGGCCACGCTCCAGCGTCCGCCGCACGATCCCGAAGAGCGTCAGGCCCGCGAGGAGATGGATGACCAGGTTCAGCGCGTGATAGCTCCAGACGGCATTGCCGCTGATCGCGTAGTTCAGCGCGAAGGACAGATTCAGCACCGGACGGCCGCTGACCGTGAGGCCGCCGTTTGGCGGAAACAGCGCGGTCGAGAAATGGCGGATCGTCAGATTCTCTCGGATCGACGGAATGTCATCGAAGATGAACGGGCCCGAGAAACTGTTGGCATACACCGCCATCGCCGCGAGGATGAGCAGGCCGCACGCAGCGAGGAGGGACCGCTGCGAAGCGGGGAAAAGCAACGTTGGTCGCGTGCTCGGAGCGTTCACGAAGGCGCAAGTGTGGATGAGCACCGCCCGGCCGCGCAATCCAAACGCCAATCCCTGTTCCTCCCGTAGGTCGCAGAAGCGCTTCCTTTATCCTTTCGGCCGAGCGGACACCGATCCGCCGGACGGATGAGCGGGTCTCAGCATGAACCAGTTCGGCACGCCGATCACGTTGGCCTCCGCCACGGTCTGGAAACCGAAGCGCTGATCAAACGGGACGTTCTCGATTTTGTCCGTCTCCAGGTAGGCCTGGTCGTGGTGTTGGTCGACCCGCTCACAAAACTCCCAGAGCAGTGCGCCGCCGATCTCCGACCTCTGCCCTCTGACCTCTGTCCTCCGTATCAGCCCGTGCCGCCAAACGAGGTGTAGTCGTCGAGATCGAGATGTTCGCACCAAGTGCGAACGTCATCCCGTGTCGGTCCGTAACCGGTGATGCGCTCAGCAAGCCAGGCGTGTCCCTGCGCGCTGCCCGGCCCTAGGGCTTCGTACCAAGACGACCATTGCGCGTTTTCCGATGGTGTGCGTTGGGGGCTCAGGTGGTCAATCACCCAGGCAAGCATTTCGCTGTCGGACCGGCCGGCCTTCACCGCGTCCATGAACGCCGCCGCATCGATGCCCGTGAAGGCAAAGAAATGCCGGTCCATCATTGCCCCATAAACGTAGAGGCCGTTCCGGCCGGCCGCGGTCGCCCGCGCCTTGTCCAGCAGCCGCGGCAGATGCGCGAAGCCGCCGAGGCGCACGCGCGGGCTGCGTGGAGGATGCTGCGTGAGATCGGGCTGGCGGTAGTCGACCATGGCGTTTGGGTTCTCCCAAAGCACGTTTTGAAAAGAAAAGCCCAGCCTAAGCAATAGCGGATATGGCGGGCTGTGAAGCACGGACTCCGCCGCACGTCGCCCTCTCCACCATCGCTTCAATCCGGGCCCCCCTTGGGCTCCGGCATGGCTGTTCTTGGATGCAGAGGGCATTTGTCATTTATTAGATGACAAAGAGCCCGGAAGACGGTGGCAGAATGTCATCTATAGGATGACAATGGCATTGCGGTGCCGGCAGAGCCCTCCGTGCGCATGCGAACGAGCAGATCCTAACCTTGAATAGCCCCGCCGCCGCTCCTCG
>JBGOXZ010000026.1:0-13922 GCA_041479395.1 Opitutaceae bacterium | reverse complement strand
TCCTTCGGAGAGGAACGCTACCGCACGCTGTTCGACAACACGCCCGTGCAGATCCTCGAGGAGGATTTCACCGCCGTTGCGGAGGCTTGCTCCCGGCTGCGGGCCGAAGGTGTCACCAATATCATGAACCACCTGAAGGCGCGGCCGAACCTGCAGCGCGAATTGCGGGGTTTGGTGCAGCTCCGGGACGCCAACCGGCCCGCCATCGCGGCCGCCGGCTTCGCCGGCAAGCCGGAGATGATCGCGCGGTTTCCGCGGCATGAGATCGCGCCCTATCCGGAGGTGTTCGATTACCAATTGGAGGCGTTGTGGCTCAAGCGCCAGCACCTGGAAGAGGAGTTTCGCTATCTCAATGCGAACGGCCAGGAGCGCGCCTGCCTGATGCTGTGCCGGGTGAACGAGCGCGACGGGCAGCCGGACCTGTCCCGGGTGACGCTGGTGCTGCTCGATATCACCACGGCCAAGCGGACGGTGACGGCGCAGATGGAAAACCAAGAGCTGATGCGCCAGATCCTCGCCCGCGCCAACATTCTCCTGTGGTGGGCCCGGGTGCGTCGCGAAGGCGGTCACATCCGGTGGAAGATCAATGTTCCCTCGCAGTCCTACGACAGTCCTCTGTTCCAACTGGCGACCGCGCGGGATCGCGGGGGGTTGTGGGAGATCGACTACGCCCCGGACCTGCCCGAAACCTCCCGTCGGGCCGAACAGGCTCTGCTCAACAACAGCCCCGGTTACCGGCAGGAGTTTCGCGTGCTCTCCAAGGAAGGCGTCACGCACTGGCTGAGCGAGGAGGTGGGCATCAGCCGGCTGGGGCAGGATGACTGGAGCCTCATCGGCGTGGTCACGGATGTGACCGCGCAGCATGCAGCCGAAGAGGAGCGAAGGAAGAGCCAGGCGCAACTGCAGCAGATCCTGGCCCGGGCGGACTGCATGTTGTGGCAGGCCCGCGTGACCGAGACGGATGGCGGGTTAAGATGGCAGTTCGAAGCTCCCGTTTCAGGCTTGCAGACGCGGATTTTCGGCAGCGAGACCGGCCTCGTTCGCGAAGGGGTGACCGGGGACAAGGCGAAGGGGATCTATCGGGATTGTACCGTGCCAGAGCAGGCCGAGATGGATGCGCGCAGCGCGAAGGCGATGCGCGGGGGTGCGCCGGGCTACGAACAGGACTTCCGGCTGATCAAGGACAGCCAGACCTTCTTTCTGCGCGAACGGGTGTCCATCACCCCCGCCGGCCCGGGCTGCTGGGATCTGGTCGGCATGATCGTTGACGTGACCGCGCGGCACGAAGCCGAGGAGGCGCGGAAGGCCAGCGAGACGCAGTTGCGGCAGATCCTGACCCAGGCGGACTGTCTGCTGTGGCAGGCCCAGGCGGTGGAGAACGCCGCCGGGGTATTGGACTGGATCCTCTACATCCCACGATCAAGCCTTTACCGCGAGCTGTTCGGCGACGATCCCTCGGAACATCCGAACTTGATGTGGAGCGAACTGAATGTGCCCGAATTGGCGGAGATGAACGCGCGCAGCACGGCCGCGATTCGCAGCGGCGCGCCGGGCTACGAGCAGGAATTTCGCGCCGTCAAGACCGGCCGCACCTACTGGCTGCACGAGCAGGTGTCGATCACCCCCGTCAGACCGGGCGAGTGGAACCTGGTCGGGGTCATCACCAACGTCACCGCGCAGCATGAAGCCGAGGCGGCGCGGAAGGCCAGCGAAGCGCAGTTGCGGCAGATCCTGACGCGGGCGGACTGCCTCCTATGGCAGGCGAACGTTCTGCGCGAGGGTGGCGGGGTGCGGTGGCGTAATTTCACCATGCCAAGCTCCGTGCTCTGCGAACGCCTGTATGGCGCCAAGCCTCCCACCACGGGGACCGGTCTTTGGCTTCCCGAGGATACATCGGATCTGCCGGAGATGAATCGGCGCAGCACCGAGGCCATTCTCTCAGGGGCGCCCGGCTACGAGCAGGAGTTTCCCGTGATTCGATCGGAGAAGACACTGTGGCTGCACGAACAGGTATCGATCACGCCCGTCGGACCCGACGAGTGGGACCTAGTCGGCGTGTTGATGGACGTGACGGCGCAGCGTGAAGCCGAGGAGGCGCGGAAGGAGAGCGAGACGCGGCTGCGCCAAATCCTCGAACGGGTGGACTGCGTGCTGTGGTATGCCCGCGTCACAGACACCGACGGAAAGATCGAATGGCAGTTCGACCTCCCGGCCTCGGGCCTCCAGCGGCGGCTATTTGGCGGCGAAGGCGCCCTCAAGACGCGCGACTTGTATGCCAACCTCACAGTGCCGGAGCTGCCCGAGATGCACGCGCGCTCTGCGGCCGCGCTCCGCGGCGGCGCGCCGGGCTACGAGCAGGAGTTCCGGATCGTCAAGCCCGACCGCACCCACTGGATCCACGAACGCGTCTCGATCAGGCCGCAGGGACCGGGCGAGTGGTGGCTATTCGGCATGATGATCGACGTGTCGGCGCTCAAGGAGGCCGAGCAGGTGATCCGGGCGAGCGAGGCGCGCTACCGGCTCATGTTCGATCTGAACCCCAACCCCCTGTGGGTGTTCGACCGCGAGACGCTTCGTTTTCTTGCGGTGAACGACGCGGCAACGCGGTTGTACGGCTACACGCGGGAGGAATTCCTTGCCATGACCGTCACCGTTATCCGGCCGGAGGAGGATGTGCCGAAGTTCCTGGAGGCGGTGCGGGACAACCCCAGCGGCGCACGCTATGTCAATCTGTGGCGACACCGCGCCAAAGATGGCCGGATCTTCGAGGTGGAGATCAGCAGCTGCTTGCTGGAGTTCCAGGGACGGCCGGCGCGGATGGCCTTCATCCGCGATGTCACCGAGGAGCGGCGTGCCCAGGCCGCCGTGCGCGAGAGCGAGGCGCGCTATCGCGACCTGTTTGAGAGCGCGGTGGAGGGCGTGTTCCAGTCAACTCCGGAGGGCCGCTTCATGAGCGTGAATCCCTCGATGGCCCGCATTTTCGGCTGTGCGACCACGGACGAGTTCATAGCTTGGATCGAGGAAGGGAAGGTATCGCCCTACGTCAGGCCGGGCCGACGCGCCGAGTTTTTCACCGAATTAGGGGAACGCGACAGCGTGACCGATTTTGAATCGGAGATGCGCTGCCGCGACGGCACCACCAAATGGATCAGCGAAAACGTCCGGGCCGTGCGGGATGCCGACGGCCGGCTGCTGTACCTGCAGGGTTTCCTGAGCGACGTGACCGAGCGGCGCAAGGCGCTGGAAGCGCTGCGGGAATCGGAGGCGCGCTACCGCGCCCTCTTCGAGAATATTCCCGTCGCGATTCTGGAACTGGATTTCCGTGACATCGGCCGGCGCTTGCAGGAGCTCCACGCCGCCGGCGTGCAGGATCTGTCGGCGCATCTGTACGACCATCCCGAGGAGCTGGTGGCGTTGAAGGAGCAGGTGCGCGTTGCCGCCGTCAACGAGACGGCCGTGCGGCTGTACCACGCGGAATCGAAGGAGCCTTTTCAGGGCGGGCTCTCCCGGCTGTTCGCCGCCGATGTGCTGCGGGTGCTGCAACTCTTCCTCGAGTCGATCTGGCAGGGGCGCGATGACGGCGAGGCGGAGGTGGCCACGCAGGACTTCGTCGGCGGCCGGCACCACACCTACCTGCGCTGGTGGATGCCCCGGCCCCGCGAGCGGCTGAAGGCCGGGTACGCGGTGGTCGCCGCGGTGGATCTGAGCGAACTCAAGCGCGCGGAGGCCGCGCTTGCCGCGGAAAAGGAGCGCCTGGCCGTGACCCTGCGCGCCATGACCGAAGGCGTGATCACCACGGACACCCAGGGGGTCGTGCAGTTCATGAACCGCGCCGCCGCCGAGCTTACCCAGCAGGAAGCCGCCGGCGTTGTCGGCCGGCACATCGCCGAGGTCTGCGCCCTCAAGGACACGCGTTCGGGCCAAAGCGTCAACCTGCCCACCGCCCGTGTGCTCGCGGAGGGCGCCCTCGTCGATCTGCCGCCTCACACCTCGCTCGTGAGCCGCAACGGCGCCACGTGTCTCGTCGAAGGATGCTGCGTGCCGGTGCGCGACGCGGACAGCGAACTCGTTGGCACCGTGCTGGTCCTCCGCGACGTGACGGTCCGCCAGCGCTTCGAAGAGGAGTTGCAGCGCACGTCCCGGCTGGAGTCCATCGGCATCCTCGCCGGCGGCATCGCCCATGATTTCAACAACATCCTGACGGCGATCATGGGCAACATCACGCTGGCGCTGCTCGACGGGGAGGCGCTCACCAAGGTCGAACGCTATCTGCGGGACGCCGAGCGCGCGACCCTGCGGGCGCGCGACCTGACGCAGCAGCTGCTGACGTTTGCCAAGGGCGGAGATCCGGTGCGCGCGGCGGTGCTGCTGCCGGAGATCATCACCGAGGAGGCGCAGTTTGCGTTGCACGGTTCGCGCGTGAAATGCGAATTCGACCTGCCGGCCGGCCTCTGGCTGGCCGACGCGGACAAGGGCCAGTTGGGCCAGGTGGTGCAAAACCTCGTGATCAACGCCACCCAAGCCATGCCGGAGGGCGGCTCCATCCGCATCGGGGCGCGCAACGAGTCGGTGACGATTGATTCGCGCCGGCCGCTCGCCCCGGGCGATTACGTGCACATCTCCGTGGCCGACACCGGCACGGGCATCAAGGCGGAACATCTGGGCAAGATCTTCGACCCGTATTTCACCACGAAGCAGCAGGGCAGCGGTCTCGGTCTCACCACCGTGTACTCCATCATCCGGAAGCACAACGGCCACATTGAGGTGGAATCGGAGCTCGGCCGCGGCACGACGTTCCACCTCTGGCTGCCGGCAAGGCGCGAGGAGCAGCTCGACCTGCCGGAGGAGCGCGTGGATGTCATGAAGCCGTTGCAGGGCCGCGTGCTGTTCATGGATGATGAGGAGCCCATCGTCCAGATGGCGAGCATGCTGCTGCAGCGCCTGGGCTTCGAGGTGGAGCAGGCGCGCGACGGCTCCGAAACCGTGCAGAAATTTGCGGCGGCGCACGGGGCCGGACGGCCCTTCGACCTCGTGGTGATGGACCTCACCGTGCCGGGGGGCATGGGTGGTCGCGAAGCGATTGAGGAGCTGCGCCGGATCGACCCGGGGGTGAAGGCCATCGTCTCGAGCGGCTACTCCAGCGACCCGGTGCTGGCCAACTTCCGGGCGTACGGCTTTCGCGGCATGGTCGCCAAGCCCTACAAGATCGACGACTTCACCCGCGTCCTGCGCGAGGTGATGCGCGAAAGCCGTCCTCCGATTCCGGGAGCGCTGCCGGGCGGCCCCCAACGCAAGTAGGTCCGGCCCGCTCCCCGGGCTCAGCGGAGGCGGACCTCCCGGCCGGTGGCGGCGGAGCGGTAGATGGCGTCGAGGATTCTCTGGACGGCGAGCGACTGCTCGGGAAGCACGTAGGGTTTCTCCCGCCCCTGCAGCACATTGATGAAATGCACCATGCGGTTGGGGGTCACGATGGCGGGCTTGGGAACGAGCGTCTCGACGACGTAACGGCGGCGGCCCGGATGGAAGAGCTGCAAGGGGTTGGTGGTGGCGCCGGCCTTGGTGCCAAAAAGCTGCGTGCCGTTGATGTCGGGCGCCGGCTGGTGCCCGGCCCACGAAGTCTCGAGCAACACGGTGCGGCCGCTTTTGAGCTTGATGAGCGCGATGGCGCAATCGTCGACGTCAAAGGGCTTGCGCGGGTCGACCTCGCTTTCGCCCCACTCGCCGTTGCCCCAGCCGCGCGGGCCGAACCGGGCGTAGGTCTGGCCGGAGACAGCCGCGGCCTCGAACTCGCCCATGAGGTAGAGCGTCTGGTCCAGCACGTGCACGCCGATGTCGTAGGCGCAGCCGCCGCCGGCGAATTTCCGCTGGGTGAACCACGAGCCGATGCGCGGAATGCCAGCGCGGCGCAGCCAGACGGCCTTGGCGTGATAGACCTCGCCGAGCACGCCGCGGTCGACGAGCCGTTTGAGGGTCTGGACGGCGGGTGCGAAGCGCTGGTTCTGGCCGACCATGAGCAGCCGCCGGCGCCGACGGGCCTCGGCCACGAGCCGGGCGGCATCGCGCGCATTGGTGGTCATCGGCTTGTCGAGCATCACGTGCTTGCCAGCCTGAAGCGCGGCCAGCGCGACGAGCGCATGCAGGTAGTTGGGCAGCGCGATGGAAACCACGTCGATGTCGGCGCGCGCCAGGACCCCGCGATAATCGGTGTAGAGATCGGGAACCTTGAACCGGCCGGCGATCTCCCGGCCGCGTTTGGCGCTGGTCTCAACCAGGGCGACGACGCGCGCCGCCGGGTGCTTTTGGAAACTCTCGACATGCTCGCGGCCGATGGCTCCTGCGCCAATCACGGCCACGTTGTAAGTGGGGTTTCTCATCAATCAGGCTGGTTCTATGACGGCAGAGCGCCGCTGATGGCCAACAAAAAATAGCATGGTCGGCGTCCGGCGTCCCGGGGACCTGCCACCGAATTGCACGTTATCCATCGGCGCAAGGGAGGCACACCCACCCGGCCTCCGCAGGGCGGACCGCCGCGGTGCGGGCGACTTCCCGTTTTGCGGACGCGATGCCCACCGCATGAAGACGGGCTCAGTCGAGCGTCTCGGCATCTTCAGGGAAGCGGCGGGTGGGGCGTGAGGCCGGGCGAATGGCCCGTCGTGCTCCTGGCGCGCCGGATGGATTGGATTTGGCAGCGTGGCCGGGGACGTTTTCCTACGGTGCATGCTGCCGCTCTGGGACGCCAATCCGCCCAAGCGCGCGCCGGTGATGACCGTCACGCTCATCCTGGTGAACCTGGCCGTGTTCGCCTACGAGGTGCAGCTGGCCATGGCCGGGCGGATGGGACCGTTTGTGTTCGAGCATGCGCTGGTGCCGAGGCGGTTGCTCGCGGGCTGGGATGACGGCGCACAGTGGCTGACCGTCCCGACGCACATGTTCCTGCACGGAGGTTTTGCGCACGTGCTGGGCAACTGTTGGTTCCTGTGGGTCTTTGGCCGGAATGTCGAGGATCGGCTGGGCTCGGGTGGATTCCTGTTGCTCTACTTGCTGGCGGGCGCGGCGGCGGCGGCGCTCCAGGTGCTGGTCGCACCCTATTCGCCGCTGCCCATGATTGGCGCGAGCGGCGCGATCTCCGGCGTGCTCGGGGCCTACCTGATCCTGTTCCCCACCGCCTGGATCTACACGCTGGTGCCGTGGATTGTGCCCATCGTGCCCGTGCCGGCGTTTCTGTTTCTCGTCCTGTGGTTCGTCGTCCAGGCGTTCAACGGTCTTGGGGCGCTCCTCGACAGCCGCTGGGGCGGCGGCGTGGCCTGGTGGGCGCACGCCGGCGGCTTCGCCGCGGGAATGGGGCTGCTGCTCCTCGCGCGGAAGAAATCCCGGCTGAGGCGGTGACGGCAGCCACGAACCACCGGCGGGCGCGGCGTCACTTTCGCGCGGCCGGCGGGATTTCGGCGGAACCGCCGCGGCGTTGCGCGGTCCATCGCAACCTTCCATTGCGCAGACCCCGAGGCCCGCCGGTTCGCGGCTGACCGGAGAAACCGGTTGACCGGGCGCCGCCGCCCCGGGGGAGTCTGTTCCAAAACCCAGGAAACATTATGAAAACCAAGTTGACGTTCGGGTTGGTGCTGGCGGCAGCGGTGCTGTCGGCGGCAGCGACGGGCTGTGTGGCCGTGGTGGCGGGCGCGGCCGGCGCAGGCACGGTGGCCTGGGTGCAAGGCCGGCTGGATGCCACGCTCAATGCCGATTACGAGAAAACGGTGATCGCCGCCAACCTGGCAATCAAGGATCTTCAGTTTGCCAAGATCAGCGAGAAGAAGGATGCGCTCGAGGCGATTCTCGTTGCGCGCACGGCAGGAGACAGAAAAGTGGCGATCAAGGTGCTGAAGGCGACGGACCAAAGCGCCAAGGTGCAGATTCGGGTGGGCGTTTTTGGCGACGAGGCGCTGTCACTGACGATCCTCGACAAGATCAAGGCCAACCTCTGAGCGGAGGCATGGTGAGGCGGGCGGTCGCGCCCGGCCGAGGCGCGGTGGCGCGTGCGCTCTGCCGTCCGGGCCGGGCGGAGCGGGAACTGGATCATTGACCGGCGCGGGCAAAACCGGCATCGGGTAGGAGACACCCGGCCGTTCGCCCGATGATTCCCCTATGCACGAACAGCCGCGGCGCGGCGATGTCGCGCATATTCGCGCGGCGCGGCGGCGCCCGCGGCGGCTTTGCCCTGCTGATCACCGTCATGCTGCTCGGGCTGGCGGTGCTGTTGTTGCTGAGTCTGGTCACGCTCACCCGGGTCGAGACGGCGGTTGCGGTCAACGCCCAGCAGGCGGCGCGGGCGAGGGAGAACGCCCTGATGGGGCTGCATCTCGCCGTCGGCCGGCTCCAGCGTTTTGCCGGCCCCGATCAGCGCGTGACCGCGCGCGCCGACCTGCTGCCGGAGAGCGGCGGCAATCCGTATTGGACGGGCGTCTGGGATGCCACCTCCGCCGCGCCGGCGCCCCTCACCTGGCTGGTGAGCGGGAACGAGATCGAGCCGCTTGCCCTGGCACCGGCGGCTGCGCCGGTGGCCGATCCGGCGCTGGCCAACGATTCGGTGTGGCTGCTGCGCGCCCCGGTGGGAACGCCGGGCCAGCGCATCAAACTCGCGCGGCAGCCCGTCCGCGCCGCGGACCTGCCGGGCGGGGACGGACCGCAGAGGGTCGGCCATTACGCTTGGTGGGTGGGCGACGAAGGCGTGAAGGCGAAATTCAATCTGGCCAACCCCGGCGCCGGCGCCGCGCCGGGCACGCCGGACAACCTGCTGCAATTCATGTCGGCCCAGCAGTTCGGCATCGAGAAAATCGCGTCCGGGTTTGCGGCGTACGGCACGGCAAAAGGCGACACCGCTGCGGGCGCCGCGGTGCGCGACCGCCTCAGCCGCGTGCTCGCGCCGAGCCAGATCCCCTACGCCGATCCGGGCTTCGGACTCGCGACGCTGCGCGACCGGTTCCATGACATCACCACCTTTTCTTTTGGCGTTCTGGCCGATGCACGCGATGGCGGCCTCAAGCAGGATCTCACGCGGGGCCTCGAGCCGGAGGCGTCCCTGCCGGCCGGCGAGGTGTTACCGGGCGGTCCCGCGTGGGATCTCCTGCGTTCCTACTATCAACTGCGGCCGATCTTTTCGGACGGCCGCTGGCAGATCGCCCCGCGCCCGCATTTGCCGCCGCAGCACGGCGTGCATCCGGTGGTGCTGCTCGTGCAGATCGTGTGGGGCGGTGACCGGGCCGACGGAAGATTTCGACTCCTGCTGCAGCCCCTGATCGTGCTGGGCAATCCCTACGGCGTCGCGCTCGCGCCGGCGGATTACCGGTTGGTGTGGCGGCAGACTGGGATCATCGAGCTGCGGAATCCGCCGGGTGAGGCCGAGGCGGCATTTGTCGCCGGCACACCGGCGCAATTGCTCGGCGAGGATCCGCAGTTCCTGATTTCGCAGGCCGGGTTCCTGCCAGGCGAGGCGAGGGCGTTCACCCTGTCCGCGACGGGGGAAGCCGCGGTGCCTTACCAACCGGGCACCGGGCTGGCGCTGGCCGCGGGCTATGCCGCGGTCCGTCATGCCTATTGCGATCTCGCTGCCGCCGCCGATGCCACCGCGGCGGAAATGGGGGTGCGCGTTTCGGAAGGCACGACGGGATTCGAGTTTTCCCTCGCCGTGGGCGGCCGGCTGCAGCAGGTCGCCGGCTGCGCGGCCAACACTCCGGAATGCTCGGGCCCCATTCCGCTGCTGGGCGCGCCGGTCCGGGCCGGCCTGCGCATGTCGCACGACAGCCTGAATGCGCCGGGCGACGCCACTGGTCTGCGCTGGCTGGCGGACTTCAACCTGCGTGCGCCGCAGAGCGGTCCGCTGCCGGCCTGGGGCCGCCATCCGCAATATAACGCCGCCACGCCGCGCGATGGCGGCGACAGCACCACGCTCGACGAGACCGCCGTCTGCTGGGGACCAGGCAACCGCGCGATCGATGGCGGCCAGCGATTCGTCACGCTTTTCCACCTGCCCTGCGCCGATCTGCATTCGCTGGCGCAGCTGCAGCAGGCGAATCTCCAGCCCGCCGCCGCCGGGCCGGGCTACACCGTCGGGCATTCCTACGCCGATCCGCACACGCCGGACGGCGCAGCTGATTTCAACCACCGCCTTAACGAGGCGCTCTGGGACCGATATTTCTTTTCCACGCTGCCGGCGGGCGCCGGGGCCTTGCCCGCGGCGTTGCCCAACCGCCGCATCGTCTGCCACCGGCGCGGCGGCGTGCCGCCCGAACCCGACGCCGTGCGGCGCTACGACACCGCCGCGGCCCACCTGCTCATCGACGGACCCTTCAACGTCAACTGCACCTCGGTGGAGGCGTGGCAGGCGCTGCTCGCGTCGCTCGCTGGCCAGCGGCTCGCCTGGGAGGATCCGGCGACCGGGGCCACGAGCGTCATCACCGTCGGCAACGCATTTCTGCGCAATCCGCTCGTGCAAGGCGGCGAGAATGACGCCTGGCGCGGCTTTCGCTCGCTCACCGATGCGCAGCTGCACGATCTCGCCCTCGCGATCGTGGACCGGCTGCGGAGGCATGGTCCATTCCGCTCGCTCGCGGAGTTCGTCAACCGCCCGCTCGCCGCGCCAACGGAGGGCGGGCGCCTGAGCGGGCTGCTGCAGGCGGCCCTCGACAGCGTCGTCAACCCGCCGCCCTCGCTCGCGCCCGTCGCCGGCCTGCCAGCGGACGCGGGACCGAGCCCGGCGCTGGCGTGGCCGGCCGCATCAGCCGGCCACCGTTCCACGCTGGCCCCCGGCTGGCTTTCGCAGGCCGACCTGCTGAGCGCGGTCGGACCGGTGCTGACCGTGCGCTCCGACACGTTTCTGGTGCGTGCCTATGGCGATGCCGTGAATCCATTGACCGGCGTCACCGAAAGCCGCGCTTGGTGCGAGGCAGTGGTGCAGCGCATGCCGGACTATGTGGATCCGGCTGACACCCCCGAGGCGACCACCGGTCTGACTCCGACGAACCAATCCTACGGCCGGCGCATTGAGATCGTGCACTTCCGTTGGCTCTCGCCGGAGGATGTCTGAGCGCAGCCGGTGCGTCCGCCGCACCCTGCCGGCGCAGGAGCGAGCGATGCCGCGCTATCGTCTGCCGGCAGAGTACCTTGGGCGGCTGGAGCAGCGCCAGGCGTGGCCGGCCGGCCGGTCCGTTTCCGGCGCAAAACTGGCGGAGATGGAAACTCCGTGGCCGCGGCAGGGTCAGAGGGTGAATCCGCGCACCGCGCCAGACTCGACAACCGCGGTCGTGCGGCGTTTAACTTTCCAGCCTATGAAGCCCGCGTCTCGCATCTCCCGCCTTGGCCGCCGCCGCGGCATCGAGGCGTTCACCCTCCTCGAGATTCTCGTTGTGGTCGGCATCATCGTCCTGCTTTTCAGCCTCGCCGTCACCAATGTCACCGGCATTTTCAGCGGCAGCCAGAAGGACATCGCCAAATTGTTTGTCACCCAGAGCCTGCAGGCGCCCTTGAACGTCTACCGCATCCACATGGGCGATTTTCCCTCGACCGCGGAAGGGCTGGCGGCGCTCATCGCGGCGCCGGCCAACAGATCCGATCGCTGGCGGGGCCCCTATCTCCAGGATCCCAAGATTCCCGTTGATCCCTGGGGTGAACCCTACCAGTACCGCTATCCCGGCGGGAAAAACAAGACCGGCTACGACCTGTGGTCCAAAGGCCCGGACAAGACCGACGGCACGGAGGACGACATCGGAAACTGGTGACGCGGGCCGCCGCCCGCGGGTGAGAGTGGCGGGTGAAAGGGGCGAGTGAAAATCCAACTCCGGCCGCGAAATCCATTCCTGTCAGCGAATCTCCCCGCGCGTGCCTCCCGTGGCGCGGGCCGCGGCTTCACGCTGCTGGAGATCCTGCTCGTGCTCGCGCTCGTCGGGCTGCTCGGCGCGCTGCTGACCGTGAGCATTTCGCGCGTGGTCAGCGCCGACCATGCCGCGCCCGAGGACGTGTTCTGGCAGGCCTGCCGCTCGGCCCAGAAAATGGCTTCCCTCAGCGAACGCGAGACGAGCCTGAGCTTTGACGCGAAGGAGAAGAAGCTGGTTTGGAGCAACGGTCTGGAGACCGAGGAGGCGCCGTTCGATCCCGCCAGCGGGGAGGTCAGCGTCCAGTTCCTCCAGGCCCAGCAGGGTGGCAGCCTGATCCTCATCGCCGGCCAGGTGGTTGAAACCCAGGAGGTGCCGCGCGTAATGTTTTATGCCGATGGCACGTGCACGGCGTTCCGCGTGCAGTTCCGGGTGGGCACGAACACGTGGCAAGTCGCCATCGACCCGTGGACCTGCGCCCCGATGCTGGAGGGCAAGAAATGACTTTCGACCGCCGGCCACTGGATCCCGGGATAAGCAGCTCCGGATTTCCCGCGGAGCATCGCCGGCCGTGGCACCATTCCGGTCGGCGCGGCCCGGTCGCCGCCATCGGTTTCACGCTGCTGGAAGTCCTGGTCGCGCTCGCCATTTTCGCCCTTGCGGCCGTCGTGCTCGGCGCCACGTACGTGAACGCCCTCAACGCCTATGAGGCGGCCACCCGGCACAACGAATACAGCGAGGACCTGCGCTTCGTGCGGACCGCGGTGCTGACCGAGCCGGATCGCAACAAGGTCGAGGAGGGAGGCGAACTGGCCCTCGGCGGGAACAAACGGGCGCGCTGGCAGGCGGAAATCGCGTCGACGAACACGGTCGATCTCTTCTCGGTCGCGTGGACGTGCGCGATCACCGATCCCAGCCGGCACGAACCCTACCGCACGAGCCAGACGTTTCTGCTGCTCCGACCCACCTGGTCCGATCCGGTCGAGCGCAGCACGCTCCTCGAGCAGGCCCGGGAACGCATCCTGCAGATCCAGGAGACCACGCCATGAATCTCCAATTTGGGATACGGAAGACCGGACAGATGAAGGGGAGATTGACCCGGCTCCGCACGGGCCGACGGGCGCTTTCCGGTATCCGGTATCCGCGAGCCTCCATCGGTTTCACCCTGCTGGAACTCCTGCTCTCGCTGGCCCTCATCGGCATGCTGCTCGTGGCGATGAACCAGTTCATCTTCTCGATGGGCGAATTGTGGGGCCGCGGCGCGGACGTGCGCCTGTTCGACCGGCATGCACGCGCCGTCACGCGCTTCCTGGAGAAGACGCTGCATTCCACGGCGCTGCCGGCGGCCAAAGGCACGGAGGCGCTCGCCGTCGAGGACGTCCGGCTGCCGGACGGCCCCACGCAATCCCTGCTGGTCTTCGAGCTGCCGGAGGGAAGCCACGTGCTCCCCTGGCCCGGGGCGCCGCTGCCCGACGTGGTTTGCGCGCTGGGCCTGCGGCCGAACCAGGGGCTCGTGCTTTACTGGCATTCGCGGATCGAGCTGCATTTTGCCGACGAGCCGCCGCGCGCCACGGTGCTGTCGCCGCTCGTCACGGCGATCAGCTACGATTACTACAACGCCAGTTTCAAGAGCTGGCAGAACTATTCGGCGCTGCAGCGCGACAGCGGCGGCCAGTGGAAGCTGCCGACGCGGCTGCGCCTGCGGTTCACCTACGGCACACTGACCCGCGAGACCGTCGTCACGCTGCCGGCGGCCAGCCAGGCGCTGCCGCTGTTCTGACCATGCCGCCGCAGAATTCCAGTGTTGGTCGGAGGTGGGGCCGGCGGCGCCCGCGCGAGGGGGCGTCGGTCATCCTCCTCGTGCTCATGACGCTGCTGCTCACGGCGTTTGCGCTGACGAAGTATTTGGAAAAGACGACCATCGATCTCCTCGCGGATGCGCGGGAGGTGAGAAGCGAACGGCTGCGGGTCGAGGCGTATTCGGCGCTGGAGACCGTGGTCGCCGTGCTGCAGGAGTTCCGCACGATCGACGGCGCGCTGCGGAGCCCGGCGGAAGGGTGG
>JBGOXZ010000025.1:0-14172 GCA_041479395.1 Opitutaceae bacterium | reverse complement strand
TCTGCCCGCCGGCGTTTCCTTCCAGGATGACTCGAGCGCCGCCCAGGCCGCCACCGCCGCGGCGACGGCGGCCGCGCGCGATACGGCGGTCCAGGTGTTCTCCGACTGGGAAAATCGCGTCAGGCCCGGCGAACCCGTCACGCCCGGCACGATGCTCCAGCGCCTGACGCTCGACGCCGGCCACGGCGATTTTCCCGTGAAGATCGCGGTGGCGAGGCGCTACATGCTGTTCACCGCCCACGATGTGCCCACGCACCTCCATGCGGCGGACCAATCGCTCGTGCGCTACGTCCACGACCAAACCTTTCGCCACGAGCACGGCCACGACGAGGACGTCGCCTCCGTCGGCATCACCCTGGCGGGCGAACTGGACGCCAAACGCCTCAACGACTGGATCGGCGGCCTGCTCGCGAAAAAGGGCCAGGACATCTTCCGCTGCAAAGGCGTGCTCGCGGTGCGCGGCTCCGACAAACGGCTGGTTTTCCAGGGCGTACACATGATGTTCGACGCCAAGTTCGACCGGCCCTGGGGCGACGCCCCGCGCACGAACGTTTTCGTCTTCATCGGTCGCAACCTCAACCGCGAGGAACTGGTCGGCGGCTTCAAGGCCTGCATGGTGGGTTGAAGCAAGGTAGGGCGCTCTGCTGGCCAGCAGAGCTGGGCGCGCCGCAAACCCATTCCTCACACGGACTGTCCAGCGTTCCGTCCCCACCATCAATGAATCTGACGAAAACCTGGACCGCCCAGCTCGACGACTACGTGATTGACCTCGCCTGGTCGCCCGACGGACGGGTTCTCGCCACGGCCTCGGCCGCCGGTCCGATCACGCTGTTCGAGGGCGCGGGCGGCGCGAAACTGCACGGCTTGCCCGGCCACGCGGACGGCGCCAACGACGTCGCCTGGCAATCACAGGTAGGGCGCGTTGTCCTCAACGCGCCGCGTCCCGCCAGCGACAATGCCGACCGGCGGGTTAAGGATAACCCGCCCTACCTCCTGGCCAGCGGCGGGCAGGACGGCTGCGTGCGGCTCTGGGACGCTGCCACGGGAGGGCAGATCACCGAGGTCAAACTCGGCTCCGCGTGGATCGAGCACGTGAGATGGCAGCCGACCATCTCGAATCTCAAATCCCAAATTTCAAATTCCAGCTTTCTGGCGGCGGCGGCTGGGCGCAGACTTGTCTTGCTGCGCCCCGATGGTGCCGTCGTCCATACCTTCAACGATGCGCCCAAAACCATTTCCGCGCTCGCCTGGCATCCGCAGGGTGGCCGCATCGCGGTGGCTTACTTCGGCGGCGTCTGCCTGTGGGACACGGGCGATTTTCACCCGCAGCGCGAGTACGCCTACGGCAGCGCCATTCACGCGCTCGTCTGGTCGCCCGACGGCCGCTGGCTCGTGGCGGGCGCGCAGGACAACGCCGTGCATCTGTGGCTCCCGGACGAGGACCAGGAATTTCACATGAGCGGCTACGAAACGAAGGTGCGCGAACTCTCCTTCAGTTCCGACAGCCGCTGGCTGGCCACCGGCGGCGCGCGTGACGCCTGCGTGTGGGACTGCGCCGGGGCTGGTCCCGAAGGTCGCGAGCCGATTGCCCTGCCTCACTCCGACCGCGTTTGTGCAGTCGCCTTCCAACATGCGCATGGACTCCTTGCCACCGCCGCGAACGACAACGAGGTCGGGCTGTGGAGCCTCACCCGCCGCGAACCGCTCGTCGCATCCGTCAAGCTGACCGCGTCCGCCTCCAGCCTCGCATGGAGTCCCGATGACTCCTTGCTCGCGATCGGTTCGCAGAAAGGCGGCGTGCTTGTGCTCAAGGTGGAAAATTAACCACCCGACTCCATACTACGATGGGCTCCAACCAACAGCCGTGAACGAATCCACCAGCAACGATCCAGCGTTTTGGGACCAGCGATACCAGACAGGGAAGATGGCCTGGGACTGTGGCGGTGTGCCCGGTGCGCTGGCGGAGTTTTTGAAGTGTCATCCCGCGCGCGGCCGCGCGCTCGTTCCCGGTTGCGGCTCCGGTTACGAAATCCGGGCGTTCCATGCGGCGGGCTGGAACGTGCTTGGCCTCGACTTCAGTCGCGGCGCCGTCGACCGGGCCCGGGAGATCCTCGGGCCGGTGGGGACGCGGGTCCAGGAGGGAGACTTCTTCACGCATCCGCTCGACCCCGGAGGGTTCGACCTCATTTATGAGCGTACCTTTCTCTGCGCGCTCCCGCCGGCGCTGTGGCCGGACTATGCCCGGCGCATGGCCGAACTGCTCGCGCCCGGCGGCCTCTTGTGCGGCTTTTTCTTCTTCGGCCCCGAGGAGGAACCGCCGCCCTACCCGACGTCCCCGATGGAGCTGAGCCGGCTTCTGGGGGCGGCCTTTGAGAAGACGGTGGATGAGGCGGTCGTGGATTCGCTGCCGCTTTACGCCGGCAAGGAGCGGTGGCAGGTCTGGCAGAAGCGCGCCACGCCCAAGCGCAGGGTGAAAGCTGAGCGAGATTGATTCAGAAGCCATGAAGCCGGGAGTCTGGCATGGAATTCCTGGATTCCTGGATTCTGGATTAGAAACGAATCCGCGAGTCCGCTCCCGGGCGGGATGGGTCAAAGAAGGCGTGCATGCGGGCTTCCAGCATGTTTGCTTCGCACCCGATGCCGCCTGCGCCCTCACTGCGGGAAATCTTTCTCACAGCCCTGCGCCTGGGTTGCACGTCCTTTGGCGGCCCGGTGGCCCACCTGGGCTATTTTCGCAAGGAGTACGTCGAGCGACGCCGCTGGCTGGACGACGCCCACTACGCCGATCTGGTCGCGCTGTGCCAGTTTCTGCCCGGCCCCGCCAGCAGCCAGGTGGGATTCGGCATCGGCTTTCTCCAGCGGGGTCTCGCGGGCGGCTTGGCGGCCTGGCTCGGGTTCACCCTGCCGTCCGCGGCACTCATGATCGCGTTCGCCTACGGCGTGACGGCGCTCGGCGCGCTCGGCGCCGCCGGCTGGCTGGCGGGCCTGAAAGCCGCGGCCGTCGCGGTCGTGGCCCAGGCGGTCTGGAGCATGGCCGGCAGCCTCTGCCCGGACCGGCCGCGCGCCACGCTCGCTCTCGGAGCGGCGGTGGTGCTCCTCCTCGTGCCCTCGGCGTGGAGCCAGGTGGGTGTCATCGCGCTGGGCGGTGCGCTGGGTTGGTGGTGGTTTCGCGGCGTGACCGCCGGTGGGGAAACCTCCGCGCCGGTCACGGCGGGTCGCCGAACCGGCGTGCTGTGGCTGGCGGCCTTCCTGGTGTTGCTCGCCGGGCTGCCGCTGCTCGCCGGTGCGACGCACAATCCGTGGGTCATGATCTTCGACCGTTTCTATCGCACCGGCTCGCTCGTGTTTGGCGGCGGCCACGTGATTCTTCCACTCCTCGAGCGCGAAGTGGTGGCGCCCGGCTGGCTGGCGCACGATCAGTTTCTGGCGGGCTACGGCGCCGCGCAGGCGCTGCCGGGCCCACTCTTCACGCTCTGCGCGTATCTCGGCGCGCTGGCCAACGTTGGCCCCGGCGGCTGGCTGGGCGGCGTGTGGGCGCTGGCCGCCATTTTCGCGCCATCGGTCATGCTCGTGGCCGGTGCCCTGCCCTTTTGGCAGACGCTGCGGCGTCGACCCGGCGCGCAGGCTGCATTGCGCGGGGCCAATGCGACGGTGGTCGGTGTGCTGCTCGCGGCCCTCTACAATCCTGTATGGACGGCCGGCGTCACCGGGACGCGCAGCGCGGCGCTGGCTTTCATGGCCTTCGCGGCGTTGCAGGTGTGGAAGGTGCCACCGTGGGCCTTGGTGATCGCCACTGCGATCCTGGGCCAGGCATTCCTCTGACGCGGCCCCATTTCCCGGAAACTTTCTCGCGCGGAGGGCGTCAGAAGGCGCGTGCCTCCCGTGCCTCCGCCCTGTCCCCACCGGCATAGCCTCGCTCCGCGCGGTCTGGTCGTGCTTGTGATCACCTTGGGATTCGCCGCCTGCGCAGGCGAACGCCCGCACCGCCCGCCACCCGGCGCCATGGGTCCCGGGGAGGACGCCGCCCGCGCTCCCATTCCCAAGATGGAAGCGCAGGGCAGGTTCTTTGACGGCCAGATCGAAGCCGAGGCGATGCTCGCCCCCGCAGGAATGAAGTGGTCGCGCGATGCCGAATCCGAGGGCAGCAGTGGCGGCAGCCGCGGGGGTCGCGGCGGCGGATTCAAAGGTGGCTTGGGGATGGGCGGCGGCGGCAGGGGCGGCCACGGTGGCGGCCGAGGCCGCGGCGGCGGCGGGGAAGGTGGTCCGCCGGAGGGCGGCGCAGAAGGGGCATTGCAGCGTCCTCCCATGCACGCCAGCAACCTGCCGCCGATCCAGTTGCACCTGCGGTTGACCAACCACGGCAGCGCGCCGGCAGTGGTGGAGGTCGAAGACTTCGACTCCGCCATGGGCAACTTCGTGGTGCAGCCGCCCAAGATCACCATTCAACCCGGAGAATCGGCTGAAGCCGAGCCGATGGTGTCACGCCTGGGTGTGACCGCCGAGGAGATTCCCCTCACCGTCAAGCTGCGGTCGGGCAGCCGTACCGAGCAGCAAGTGCTGACGCTGCGGGCCGTGAAGCAGACGCCCGCGGGGGCGCCACCGCCCGAGGGATCACCGTCCGGGCCGCCGCCCACCGCAACTCCGGCAACGCCGCCGGATCATTGAGGCGCCTTGTCCGGATGAGCTCGGGCCACCCTAGGGCGAGGCATAGGGATCCGCGGCGTCGCGCAGTCCGTCGCCGAGGAAATTGAAGCACAGGACCGTCAGCACGATGAGCACCCCCGGCATGAGCAGCCACGGATAGTTGGCCACCGTCTGGATGCTCATGCAGTCCTGCAGCATCACACCCCAACTCACGATGGGCGGACGCAGGCCCAAGCCGAGGAAACTCAGCGCCGTTTCGCCGAGAATCATCGAGGGCACGCTCATCGTCAGCACCACGATGATGTGACTGGTGAATCCCGGCAGCAGATGGCGGAAGAGGATGCGGGCATGCGACGCGCCGAGCAGCCGCGCCGCCATGGCGTAGTCCTCCTCGCGCAGCGAGAGGATTTTGCCCCGCACCACCCGCGCCAGGCCCGTCCAGCCGATCAAGCTCAGAACCAGCGTGATGGCGAAATAGACGGCGAGCGGCGACCAGTCGGGCGGGAGCACCGCCCCGAGCGCCAGCCAGAGCGGCAGCTGCGGAAACGCATTGATGATCTCGATGAGGCGCTGGATGACATTGTCCATCGCGCCTCCCATGTAGCCCGAAATACCGCCGATGCTCACGCCCAGGACAAACGTGATGACAATGGCCACGAGCCCGATGGAGAGGCTGATGCGCGCACCATAAATGAGGCGGCTGAAGGTGTCCTGGCCGTATTTGTCGGCGCCGAGAAAGAGAAACGTCGGCAGCATGCCGTCCGCCGCGGTCGACGGGTCTTTCACGCCAACAAAGTGGCGGTCCCACGGGATGAAACCCCAGAAACGGTACGGTTCGCCGCGCACGAAGAAGCCCAAGGGCACGACGGACGCGGCATCTTCCACATAGAACTTGCGCAAGGTGACGGGATCAATGCTGCGGGTGACGCCGCGCACGTAGAGGCCGCGGGCAAGGGAGAAGCGCGGCAGTTGCGGTGGGCAATAGGCGCGGGCGAGGTTGCGCCACTGGCGGGTGTACGGGGCAAAGAACTCGGCGAAAGTGGCCAGGGCATAGAGCGCCGCGAGAAAATAGAGCGAGGCCACGGCGAGCCGGTGCCGCCGGAAGTGCCGGCGCATGAGCGCCCACTGCGATTCGGAACCGGTGAGCGCCGCGGCCAGCCCGGAGTCACGGGGCACGGCGGGTGGCGAAACATCAGGAGCCAGGGGGCTCATACGGGACGGTCAGGTTGGCAGGCGGACAACACGCGAATCGGCCGCAAACCAATCGAGCCCACCCGCCGGTGCAAGCTTCGTTTCCCCGGCCTGCGGCTCGCCGGCATGCCCCCAATTGCGCGGATCGGCGCACCGGGGAACACTCGAAATCGAGCGCACGCCCACCGGATCCGCGCCACACCCGGCCGCGGACCTTTCCGGCCTTGACCACCCTATGGTTCGGCGCAACGTAAGCCGTTTTGCGCCACTGCCCGGTGGTGTAATGGTAGCACAGGGGACTTTGGATCCCCTAGTCATGGTTCGAATCCATGCCGGGCAGCCATTGGAAAAACTTTTAGGGATTGTCGGTTTGCTCTTGCGCGATTTCACAGGAAGCGTTTTCGGCGGACCGCCTCTCGTAGTGCATGTGCCAACAAATGAAGCAGATGTAGCAAAATGGACGGGCGGTTTGTCGAGCCGGAGTTGGTGGCGCGATTGGAGGGCTTCACCCAGACTCCGTAGCACGGCAACAATTACGCCAAACATGATCCGGGCAGCTTGGCCCAACTGACCGACCGAGCAACGAATTCGAGCCGCGATCAGGTTTTCGCTACCCACAACCCATTTTAACGGATATTTTGCCTTGGCGACGCCTCCTTTACTTTGCATCCTCACACCTGTTCAGGTGATCGTCCACCGTGCATGACGTTGAGCTATTCGACCGATCGGCGTTTAGCCTCACGAAGCCTTTTTCAGACGACAACTTGTGCGCTTTTCGCGGCTGCGGGGGTAAGCCGAACGCCATGTTTTCCCTGATAAAGCTCGATCAGCTCCGCAGTGCGAAGACGGGCGCCGAGACTCTCCAGCATCAAGAGTGCGACCCGGCGTTACTGCTCAGGCAAGTCACTGATCACGCCCTGCATCAGCTCCAGATGTTCGGTGTGGCGCTCACGCCCTCCAACCTCTGACCGACGTCACGGGATATTCTCACTTCATCTTCTGGTTTCTTAGCACCTGCGTTGACCCTCTCCCAACCGTTGTCTAGCCTTACTCAGTTTCCAAAACGCATCTACGCCCTTGTTGTTCACAATGCCTCGGAAATAGGCCCAAGTCCATTTTCCGGCCATTCCTGCACGGCCGGATCGATATCGCGCCGGAGCTGCAAAAATGTGTCATCTACAGCCTCGGCCAGAACATCGTCCACGCCCGCCACCGATGAGAGCCCGCCGTTTCGTTAAGCCGAAAGCAGCACCGCGAAAAGACCCGCCGGCGCCGGGTCCCGACGCGAAGGCCGCGAAGACACCGCGCGTGGAGATCCTGTCCGCGCAGATCCTCAACCATCTGAAATATACGCTGGCCCGCGACCCGCACACCGCGACGACACGCGACTGGTGGCTTTCCACCGCGATGGCGGTGCGCGACCACATTCTCGAGAACTTCATTCACACGATGGGGGTGCACAACGGGCACAACGTCCGCCGCGTCTATTTTTTCTCACTGGAGTACCTCATGGGGCGCCTGTTCGTGAGCAATCTGTACAACACCGGTCTCGATGAGGACACGGCGGCTGCGGTCGGTGCCCTCGGGCTCGATTTCCAGACCCTGCGGGATGCCGAGGAGGACATGGGCCTCGGGAACGGCGGGCTTGGACGGCTCGCCGCGTGTTTCCTCGACTCGCTCGCGACGCACGATTATCCGGCCATCGGCTACGGCATCCACTACGAGTTTGGCTTGTTCAAACAGGAATTCGTCAACGGCCACCAGATGGAGCATCCCGACAACTGGATCATGTTCGGCGACCCGTGGGAGATCGTCCGGCCCGAGTACACCATGCGTGTGCAGCTTTACGGCGAGGTCGTGCATGAGTTTGACAACGACGGCAATTCGCGGCCGCGCTGGGTCAACACAAAGACCGTGCTGGGGGTGCCCTATGACACGCCAATCGCGGGTTTTCGCACCAAGACGGTGAACTTCCTTCGCCTGTGGGCGTCCAAGGCCACCGAGGAGCTGGATTTCGACACCTTCAACAAGGGTGGCTACGTCGAGGCGGTCGAGGAGAAGGCGGTGGGCGAGAGCATCTCGAAGGTCCTCTACCCCAAAGATGCCACTGAGAGCGGCAAGGAGCTGCGGCTGGTGCAGCAGTATTTTTTCGTCGCGTGCTCGCTGCGCGACATCATCCGCCGCCACCGCAAGCAGCCGGGCAACACGTGGGACAATTTCCCCGACAAGGTCGCCCTGCACCTGAACGGCACGCATCCCGCCGTGGCGATCGCCGAACTTCAGCGCATCCTGATGGACGAGGAGAATCTGCCTTGGGAAAGGGCGTGGGGGATTGTCTCGCGCATCTTTGCCCACACCAACCACACCCTGATGCCCGAGGCGCTCGAGCAATGGAGTGTGCCGCTCTTCCAGCGGGTGCTGCCGCGCCACCTTGAGATCATCTACGAGATCAACGGCCGCCTGATGGAAGCCTGCGAACATCAGTGGCCGGGCGATGGGCACAAGAAGCGTGTCTGCTCTCTCATCGAGGAAAACGGCGGCAAGATCGTGCGGATGGCGCATCTCGCCGTGGTCGGCTCACACGCCGTCAACGGCGTGTCCGCGCTGCACAGTGACCTGCTCCGGCGCACGCTTTTCGCCGAATTCGACGAACTCTATCCCGGCAAGTTCAACAATAAGACCAACGGCATCAGCCCGCGCCGGTGGCTGCTCCAAGCCAACCCCCGGCTCAGCACCCTCATCACGCGCACCCTCGGGCACGACGCCTGGGTGCGCGATCTGGAACAGTTGCGGGGATTGGAGAAATTCGCCGATCACGCCGGGTTCCGCCGGGAGTTTCTGGCCGTAAAACGCGCCAACAAGATCGATCTGGCGGAACTCATCGCGCGCGAGTGCGGGTTGACGGTCTCGCCGGACGCCATCTTCGATGTACAGGTCAAGACGCTGCACGAATACAAGCGCCAGCATCTGAACCTCCTCCATATCATCGCCCTTTACCGACGGCTGCTGCAGAACCCGTCGTTCGACATTTATCCCCGGGTGTTCGTTTTTGCCGGCAAAGCTGCTCCCGGTTACGACGTCGCAAAAAACATCATCTGGGCGATCAACGTCATTGGCGATCACATCAACCGGGATCGGCGCATCCGCGACCGCCTCAAGATCGCCTTTCTTCCGAACTACCGGGTGTCTCTGGCCGAGCGCATCATCCCGGCGGCCGACATCTCGGAGCAGATCTCCACCGCCGGCAAGGAGGCCTCCGGGACCGGCAACATGAAGCTGGCGCTCAACGGGGCGCTGACCGTTGGCACGCTGGACGGCGCCAACATCGAGATTCGCGAGGAGGTAGGCCCGGAGAACATCTTCATCTTTGGTCTGACCGTCGAGGAAGTGACGGCGTTGCGCGCCAAGGGCTACAATCCGTGGGACTTCTACGGCCGCGACGAAGAACTGCACGCCGTGGTTGACTGGCTTGGCTCTGCCTTCTTCACGCCACAGGAGGGCGCCGCCTTCGCGCCGGTGCATCACAGCCTGCTGCACGGCGGCGATCCCTACATGGTGCTGGCCGATTTTCGCGCCTACAGCGACTGCCAGGCTCGCGTTGACGCCGCCTATCAAGATCGCGAAAAGTGGGCACGCATGGCGGTTCTGAACACCGCCCGCATGGGACGGTTTTCCAGCGACCGCACCATCCGGGAGTACACGGAACAGATCTGGCGGCTCCCCGCCGTCCCGGCCGAATAGGTAATTGCCGCAAGCCGCCTGTCCTCCGTGCCCCAGGGCGAAGGAGGATGGCGATCCCGGTGGTATGCCCTCGATTGCCGCGGCGCCCCGACATTGTCGGGGCTCCTCGCAATGCCGACGCCAATTATCAGCGCGACGCCGCGCGGATGGCACGGATTTCAGCGGCGGGGATGCCCAGCCACTTTAGGAACGCTCCGTGGGCTTCCGGGTGCAGGGCTTCAAAGAGCGCGTGCACGCGATGCTTCTGCGCATCGGTGAAGTTGTGGTTAGCGAAAACCTCATCGCGGATCGAATTCGTTGGTCGGCCCATCGCTTCGGGTTGTGGGTTGCGAAGACTGCCTGCGCGGACAAGGCATTTGAACCTGCTACCCAAGCGTTCGTCAAAGTCGCTCTCTTCAACCAATCCTACCGAAGCAAGCAGGCCCTCCAACAGAGGCCGGTGAGACAAATCCCGGACAAAAACCAGGCCTGTCGGCGCCCGGATCTGTCTCATGCCGCAGGAAACGCCAAACTGTCAAAAGTCCGTTTCCCTCTCCGAAAATGGTCCCTGATCGGCGATTTGTCTCAAAAAGTTCGGATTTTCATCCAGCCTGGGCCGCTATTGGGAAAATTTTCGGGGAATGTCGGATTTCCCTTGCGCGATTTCACGGGAAGCGTTTTCAGCGGAACGCTTCTCGCAGTGCCTGTGCCGACAAATGAAGCAAATGAAGCGAATCGCACACGCCAGATTGGCACAGCAGAGCTCGTGATTCGCTTCGTTGTTTCGAGGCTGAAACAAATTGGCCGGGCGTTTCCCCTCTCAGAATTGCCTTTCGCTTCAATCTGGTTCGTGTCGGCATTCGGACCGGGCAGCCATTCGACGCGGGCCTCGCGATGCTCGGCCCTTGCTCATGGCAAGCCACTCTGCCGCGAAGCCCGCGCCGAATGCCCTGAGCCTGTCGAAGGGCTTTCGACAGATCGACGCGCCCTATGGGCTTGCTCATGGCAAGCCATTTTACCGCGAGGGCCGTGTCGAATGCCTTGAGCCTGTCGAAGGGCAAGCGTTCGTCTATCTCTTGGAAACCGAGGACGGAGCGTTCTACATAGGGCAGTCCCACGACGTCCGCGAACGGCTTCGGAAGCACCAGCTTGGCCTGGGGAGCAAGCACACCCATGACCATGGAGGCGCGAAACTCATCTATGTCGAAGGCCCCTTCGCTCCAGGCACAGCCATTCAACGCGAGCGCCAGTTGAAACGGTGGAGCCGGGCCAAGAAGGAAGCGCTCATTCGCGGGGACCGTAATCTGCTCGAAACGCTCAGCCGGTCGCGCGATTGAATCGTGGTGGCTGATGTCGCTTCGCTCGGTGCGCCGGAGCGGAGAGGAGAGGGGCATTCGCGCAGCGAATGGAGCCACGCTCCGAACGAAGTGAGCCAATCCATGCCGGGCAGCCACTCGAGGTGCCCTGCGGGCTTGCTCGTGGCCGGCGGCCGGCATATGCGGACAGAAAACCGCGAACTGCTTCTGTCGCGCGGGCGGCCCTGGCCGGGGCGTTGGGGAAATGGCTGACAAGGCCTCCGCAATCGTCCACCGTACCGGGAGCAAATCCATGAACGCCCCCTCCCCCCTCCCGCCTCCCGCCTCCCCGGGCCAGTTCAAAACGATCCTCATCATCGATGACGAGGTTCAATTCGCGGCCATCCTGGCCGCCGGTTTGGAGGCGAACGGTTATCGCACCTTGCAGGCCCCCAATGCCGTGACCGGCTGGGAACTGGCGCACGCCCATCTGCCGGACCTGATTCTTTGCGACATCGACATGCCGGGCAAGGACGGCCTGCGTCTGTTGCAGGACATACGCGACGACCCGGCGCTGGCCGATTGTCCGTTCGTGCTCATGACCGGCAAGCCGAAGTATGGGAATCAACGCGCGGCCATGGACGTGGGCGCGGACGATTTCCTCCTTAAGCCATTCTCGCTCCCCGCGCTCCTGAGCTGTGTCGATGCCCGCCTGAAGCGCGCCGCCCTCAGGCGCCGCCTGGACGATGGAGTGGTGGTGCACCCTGCCGATTCGGGAGAAGTTATCCTGACCACGCCAAGTTCCCCTCAGCCCGGCGATTTTGCCCTGAGTGAATCACCCGGAGGCCTCACCGTCCTTGTGATCGACGACGAGGCCTATTTCCGCAAGTTCGTCGGCCGAGTGCTCAGGAACGCTCTGGTGACTAGCCTCATTGAAGCGCGCGACGGGACCGAAGCACTGAAGCTGTTTCAAGAGCACAAACCCAAGCTCGTTCTGCTCGATATCAACATGCCGCACATGGACGGCCTCGCGACCCTCGTGGCCTTGCGGAAGCTTTCGACCACGGTACCCATCGTCATGCTCACCTCGGTTTCCGAGGAGGCAGTGGTGGAAGAATGCGTCAAGCAGGGCGCATCCTATTTTATCCGGAAAGACGTGCCAGCCGGCCAGCTTACCGCGGCGCTGCACGCGGCGTTGGACGAATTTGGCGAACACAAGGAGCCCACCCCATGAGCACGCCGTCCCCCAAACCAAAGTTACCGTCTCTCGCTGACTATTTGATCCGTTACGACCTTGCCTCCATGATCGAGGAAACGCGGTTGGACTACAGCCAGACCTCGACCGGAGCCCCGCGCCTGCTGGCCCAGAAGGATATCGCAGCCCGTTTCCGCAACCTGCGGCAACCGAACAAAGCACCAAATGAATAATGCCGAAGTATTCCTGGACTCGCTGCGGAAGGCCGTGCCGGAGCAAGCGCCGCTGATCGATGCGCAGGCGGAATTGTGCAAGGGCGAGCCGATGCAGTTGCTCAATAAGCTGATGGAACGATTGTCGCTGGACAAGACCCGCGTCTGCCAGTTGTGGGCCGACTCGCTGGGCGTGGCCTGCGTCAGCCCCACAACCGTGGCCATTCCCACCGACGGCTTCGAGCAACTGCCGGTGGATATTGCGCGGCGGGTGGTGGCGGTTGTGCTCAGTTCGCTCGGCGACACCGTGACCGTGGCGATGGCCGAACCGCTGAACGCGCGGCAGATCGAGTCGATCGGCAAGATCCTGGGTAAGAACGTCAGCCCGGTTTTTGCCCATCCCGACGAAATCCGGACCGTGATCGACATGTATCTCGGCGCCGAGGGCAACATCGCCGCGAACCTGCAGAGCGTCTGCGCGCAACTGCCGGGCATGGTGGGCGCGCGGGAAATCAAGTCCGCTGCCGATGTCACCGACCTGGTCGAGTCCCGGGCGATCATCGAACTTCTGAACAGCATCATCCTGACCGCGTACCGGCGCCGCGCGTCCGACATACATCTCGAGGCGCGCGCCGAGGACAGCCGGGTGCGGATGCGCATCGACGGCGACATGGAGACGGTCATGGAGCTGCCCCGCGCCGTGCAGCTGACCCTGGTCGCGCGGATCAAGGTTCTCTGCCAGCTGGACGTCACGCAGAGCCGGCTGCCACAGGACGGGGCCTTCGAACTCCATTTCGGCGTGCTCAACACCTCCTTTCGGGTGTCCACGTTGCCCAGTTTGTATGGAGAAAAAGCGGTCCTGCGAGTCCTCGGCTCTCCGCTGAATCAATCGTTGCTCAATTTGGACACGCTCGGATTCCCGCGCTCGACGCTGGAGGCGGTCAAGCGGGTGATCTCGCAGCCCAGCGGCATCTTGATCGTCTGCGGCCCGACCGGGTGCGGCAAGACCACCACGCTTTACGGGTGCATCAATCACATCAACCGTCCCGATCTGAACATCACCACGATCGAAGATCCGGTGGAATACCGCCTGCCCGACATCACGCAGCATCAGGTCAACAGCGGCATCGGACTGGCTTTTGCGAAGGTGCTGCGCAGTATCCTGCGGCAGGACCCCGATGTCATCCTCATCGGGGAGATTCGCGACCTGGAGACCGCGCTCATCGCCACCGAGGCGGCGCTGACCGGGCATGTCGTGCTCACATCGCTGCACACGAACAATGCGCTGCAGGCGGTCACGCGCCTGGTGGAGATCGGAGTCGATCCCTATCTCGTGGCGCCGACGACGATGGGGGTGTTGTCCCAGCGGCTGGTGCGCCGGATCTGTCCGTCGTGCAAGGAGCAATACCAGCCGACGGACAGCGACCTGGCCGCCTATTTTTCCGGCTGGCAAGGCGTGCCCGTGACGCTCTACCGCGGCCGCGGCTGCCCCAAATGCTTCGGCACCGGCTACAGCGGCCGCGTGGGGATTTATGAATTCGTCGAGGTGTCGGAACGGATGCGCGAACTCATCATGCAGCGGCAAAGCGTCGCGCTTCTGCACGAGGAGGCCAAACGGGTCGGGCACCGTTCGCTGCGTTATGATGGTTTGAAGAAAGCCTTGGTCGGCTGGACCAGCCTCGAGGAAGTGGAGCGCAACACGCTGCCCGACGTGGGCTTTATGCCCGTAACCACCTGAGTTCGGAGGCGTCGAACCGATGAGTTCCCCGTGGCAAGCTTCCTCGGCGGATGGGCAGCGATCCCGGCGATGCCGGGTGGGCGGCTTTGCGCTGATCGAAGTGGGGCTCGTCCTGCTCATCCTTATCCTCGCGGTCTGGCTGGCCGTCGACCTGCTGGGCCGGGTCCAGCAACGCCG
>JBGOXZ010000024.1:0-14338 GCA_041479395.1 Opitutaceae bacterium | reverse complement strand
GCAGCTCACCGCCGATCGCCCTGTGTCGGACGCGCTGCCCTTCGCCGCCGGCAGTCTCGTGCTCTTCTGGCGCGATACCCTGCCTGCCTTCCGGCCGGAACTCGCCCAAGTGCGCGACCGCGTTGTCGCCGACTACCAGGAGAGCGAGCGTCGCAAGCGTTTCGTCGAGACCGGCCGGACGCTGCGCGGTCAGCTGGAAGCGCGCCTCAAGGCCGGCGCTCCCATTGAGCAGGCCGCGGCCGCCGCCGCCGCGCTCAAGCTTGAAGTGAAAGCATATCCCGCCTTCGTCAGCCGCCAGCCGCCGCAGGACATTGTACACTTCGATTTCAGTGCGATCGGGCGCCTCGAATCGGGCCAGCTCTCCGACTTTCTGCTCACCGAGGACAAGGGGGTCTTCGTTTACGTGAAGGAACGAAAGCTCCCCGATCTGGCTGAGACCACCCTGCAGTACGCCAGCGTCCGCGCGCAGCTCGCCCGGATGAATGCCGGTCTCAGCCAGAGCCTCGCTCTCAACGAAATCGTCGTCCGCGAACTGAAGAAGATTGCGCCCGCGGCCGACGTCCGCTGAAGCGATGAGCCGCCGGGCGGCGGCCGCAACCGCTGATCCCTTCCCGCTGCCGTCGGTCCAAAAACCATCAACGCCGCGCGGCAATCCAGGCAGTCTCGCCCGCGTCATGTCACCTTCCTTTTCCGCTCTCGTCCCAGTTGCCGGCCGCGCGTCCCGCCATGGCCCGGGGCGCTGCCGGCCGGCGGGGCGGGATCCTGTGCAAGTATCAGTTCCGCGAAACCTTCCGCGCTTCCGGGCGTCTCAAAGGCAAAGCAGACCAGTTTCAACGTATGCGCTCGCCCGGTGGGCGTGTTTGCATCAACTCAAACCTTTGTCCCTCCTGGTGTGTCCTTAGCCGGCTGTCGTCTCTCCCGCCGTTCCGATTCGTCCTTCACCTGAAGTTTTTCCGCCATGCCGCACCGCCTCCGCTCGTCCCTCGCCGCCGCCAGTCTCCTCGCTGCATTCGTTCTGCCGGCCCGTGCGCAAGACACGCCGCCATCTGCCGCTGGCGACACGGCCGTGCCTGCCGCCGCGTTGGCTCCCGCCAGCGCGCCGCTCACGCTGGAGGACTGCGTCCGGCGCGCGCTCGAACACGGATTTGACCTCGAGATCCAGCGCTACAATCCCGCCATCGCCCGGGACGCCGTCGACATCGCCCGGGGCGGCTTCATCCCCACGCTTTCGCTGACCGGCTCGCAAAGCCACTCCAACACCGGGCCCATCGGCAGCGCCCCGGGCACCAAAAGCGATGCCCGGTTCACCAACCTTGGAATCACCGAACTGCTCCAAACCGGCACCTCCGTCAGCGTCAGCACGAGCTTCGACCGCTCCGAGAACAATCCTGCCTCGTTCACCAGCTTCTACAATCCGGCCTACACCTCGGATGTCACCGTGTCCGTCACGCAACCGCTCCTGCGCGGCGCGGGCACTGCCGTGACCACTGCCACGCTCAACCGCGCCCGGATCGGCCAGCAGCGCGCCGGTTACGACTTCAAGGCCAAGGCACTCAACATCGTGCAGCAAACCGAGGGCGCCTACTACAATCTCGTTTACGCCCGCGAGCAGCTCAGCGTCTACCAGGTTTCACTCAATCTGGCCAACCGGCTGCTCGAGGAGGCCCAGGCCAAGAGAACCGTCGGCACCGCCACGGATATCGATGTTTTGCAGGCGCAGGTCGGCGTCGCCAACGCGCGCAGCAACGTCCTCTCCGCCGGGAAATCAGTGAAGGACAACAGCGACGCCCTCCTCGCCCTTATCGGCCGGTTCGAGCTCGATACGCCGCTGGGCGCTGCGAAATTCGATGACTTCAACGGCCAGCTCCCCGTGATCGAGTCTTCCTACCAGCTCGCGATGCGGAATCAGCCCGACTACATCTCCGCCAAGATGCAGCTTGATCAGTTCAAGCTCGATCTCTCCGTCGCCAAGGATGCCCTCAAGCCCACCCTCAATCTCAACGGCGCCCTCGGTTTCAACGGCACCAAGGGCAGCGGCTATGACGCCTTCAACAGCGCCGCCGATCGGGATAACAACTCATGGCAGGTCGGCTTCACGTTGAGCTATCCGTGGGGTCGGGTCAGCGACAAGGCCAGATACCACCAGAGCCTGGCCACCCTCAACCAGCAGACGCTCACCGTCCGCCAGCTCGAGCAGAGCATCTTGGTGCAGGCCCGCTCCGCCGTGCGCGCCGTCGAGACCAACAGCGAGAAGGTGAAGATCGCCGCCCTCGCCGCGGAATTCAGCGCCAAGCAGTACGACCTCGAACTCGCCCGCTTCGCCGCCGGCCTGGCCACAAGCCGTGAAGTGCTGCAGACGCAGGCCGACCTGGAGAACGCCCGCGTCTCCGAGCTGCAGTCGCGGATCACCCTGCAGAATTCCATCTCCGCCCTGCACCGTCTCGAAGGCAGCTCGCTCGACCGCTATCAGATCCCGCTGTCCGAGTAAGACGGGACCATCCGATTTCCCCTCCCCTGCCTCGCAAGTCCGTCCGCCCCGGACGCGGGCAACTCCCGCTCCAACCCCTGCCCAAGGCCTCCGTGCGCATCATCGTTCGGCTCGTTCTCTGGACGTGGTTCCTTTCCGCGCTCGCCGTCGGCAAATACGAGCTGCTGGCGCATCTGCCCGCGCCCGCCACGCAGGGCATTCTCATTGCGCTGACGGCGCTGCTGCTCCTGGCCTGCTTCGGCATCACCGCGGTCCGTGCCTGGATCGATGCGCTGGATGTGCGCGCGCTCGTGCTGCCGCACGTCACGCGCTTTGTCGGTTTCTATTTTCTGATCCTCTACCAGCGTGGCGAGCTGCCCTACGCGTTCGCGGTGCCCGGCGGCTGGGGCGACATCATCGTGGCCTCCCTCGCCGTCGGGGTGGTGTTCCTGCCCCTGCGCGAGGAGCTCCGCCATCACGTCTGCTTCATCTGGAATACCATCGGCCTCGTTGACATATTATTCGTCGTGGTCACGGCGGCGCGAATCGGATTCTCCCACCCCTGGCAACTCGGCGCCCTCCAGGTTCTGCCGCTCAGCGTGCTCCCCACGTTCCTCGTGCCGCTCATCATCGCGACGCACGTGATCATCTACGTGCGCCTGATGCGGAAGTCTCCGGAAACAGCAAATCCAGCGTGAGGCTGCCTGCCGCCAGCACGGGATGCGGCGGCAGTTGCGTGCGAAACCAGGTCAGCTGCTTTTTCACCAGCGCCCGGGTGTTGCGCGCGATGACCGGGGCCAGTTCATCCGCCCGCAGGCAACCTTCCAGAAAGGCGATCGATTCGCGGTAGCCGATGGCCCCGGCCGCGCTCGCGTTCTGCTTCAGACCCGCGCCCAGCAGCTGCCGCACCTCATCCACCAGCCCCCCGGCCAGCATCGTCTGCACCCGGGCGTCGATGCGCGCCTCCAGTTCCCCCCGGGGCCGGTCCAGCCGCGCGAGTCGCACCGTCCATCCGGCGAAGGGCGCCGGCTGGCGGGCAAACGCCTCCGTCAGGTCCGCGAGGGTGCGGCGCGACGCCACACACCGCTCCAGCGCGCGCGTCACCCGCCGCGGATTGTGCACGTCGAGCCGGCCGAGCCCCTGCGGGTTCAGCCGCCGCAGTTCCTCCACGACCGCCGGCAACCCTTCGCGATCCAGCCGGGCCGCCACGGCTGCGCGCACCTCCGGGGGAATCTCCACCTCGTCTGCCACCGGACGGAAAAACGCCTTCAAGTAAAATCCGCTCCCGCCGGTCACGAGCACGCGCCGGCCGCGCACGTGGATGTCGTCGCACGCGGCTTTCGCCTTGGCCACGTAATATGTGACATCCATCCGGTCGGTGACGTCGAGGAGGTCGATCAGGTGGTGGGGCACGCGCGCCCGCTCTGCCGGCGTCGGTTTGGCGGTGCCGATGTCCATGCCCCGGTAAAGGAGGAGCGAATCGCACGACACGATCTCCGCATCGTGCGTCTCCGCCCAGCGCAGCGCCCATTCGGTCTTGCCGACCGCCGTGGGACCCGTGAGGACGTGCAGGACGTGTTCCATCGCCTCGCGATGTTCAACGAATGGCGACGGCATGCAAGATTCGGTACCGACCTGATCCTCCGCCCGCCCCCCGGCTCGTGGCGCCGGCATCATCCGGATTTTACGTGCGTTTCGGCGGGGGCGCACGCATAGTGACGCGCTCACTTTCCCTCATGAACAAGGGCCTGCTCACCTCCCTCCGCAACGCCTTTCTCTCCGGCCTCCTCCTGCTGGCGCCGCTCGCCATCACCGCCTGGGTGTTTGGCCAAATCTTCAACCTGGTTGGAGGCGCCTTCCGGCCGCTTTTCGAGCCCTATCTTCCCGCCTCGCTGCAAAGCCTCGCCCTGCTGTGGGACGTGCTCGCAACCATCGCCGTCCTGGTGATCATCACCGTCCTGGGCTATCTCTCGCGCTACGTCTTCGGCCAGTATTTTGGCGGGCTGGCCGAGCGCTTCATTCAGAGCATTCCTGGCGTGAACACCGTCTACAACACGGTGAAGCAGATCGTGGACACGTTCTCCACCCAGCATCGTAGTCTCTTCTCCAAAGTGGTGCTCGTGGAATTTCCGCGCAAGGGAGTTCACTCGGTTGGCTTTCTCACCAACAAGACCAAGGGTGAGCCGCAGGCCAAGACCGGTGAAGAACTCTGGACCGTTTTTGTCCCCACCACGCCCAATCCCACCAGCGGATTTCTCCTGCTGCTGCCGAAGCACGACATCATCGAACTGGAAATGTCGGTGGGTGACGGTATGAAGATGGTCATCTCCGGCGGCACGGTCGTGCCACCCTTCTCCGGCGGCAGCCGCGAACCTTCGCCCGCGCCCAACCCGGCGCTTGGTCCGGCGGCGGCACGCGCAGCAGACAAAGTGGCAGGACAAAGTGAATGAGGGTTCGGTGTTCCCTCATTTGCCCATTTCCTCATTCCCTCATTTCCGACCGAAGCCATGCCCGGCCTGCAGCTTCACACCAGTGTGTTTGTGCTGCTCAGGAAGCCTCCCGCCGACCGCTTTCAGCAGTTTACGGTCTTGTCCGCCGCGCATGGCCCGCTCCTCTGCCTTCGGCGCCTCGCCACCAAATCGGCCTCCACGTCCGCCGCGCTCGATCTGTTCGACGAGGCGGATCTTTTTCTCGAGAGCTCCAACCAGGGCCGGACGTGGTTCATCAAGGAGGCCCGCCTGCTGGCGCGCCACGACGCCATCGGCCGCAGCTACGACGCGCTGCGCCTTGCTTCCGCGTTCGCGGCCGTGATCGCCCGCAACCCCGTGCATGAGGAAAGCCGGGCCGGCGTTTATGCCCTGCTGCGGCAGACCTTCACCGCTTTCGCCGCCGCGGCGCGACCGGACATCGTCTACTTCAAGGCGCTTTACAGCTTTGCCCGCGACGAAGGTTATCCGGTCAAACAGGAATGGTGGCAGGGGCTGCCCGCCGGCGATCGCACCGCCGCCGCCCAGCTGTTGAACCAGCCGGTGGCCGTCCAGACGGCCACGGCACAGGTGGTCGCCCATCTGACGAGCCGCCTCGAAGACTACCTCCGCACGCACACGGAGATCCTGCTGGAGTAAAAGTGATGGTGAAAGTGACAGCCGGCGGCGTACATTGCGCGCGGACTTCACTCCCCTCTCACCCTCACCGTCATTTTCGCCTCGCATGCAGTTTTCCCTCGATGACCGCACCTGCGCTCTGAGCGTCGGCGAGTTCGCCGGCTTCACGCTCGGGCCGCGCGCCGCCGGCCTGGGCGGACCGTCGGGCGTCTGGCGTGCGCAGCTTGGCCAGCAATGGCACACCCAGCTGCGCGCCCGGACGGAAGCGGAGACTGCCGCCCGCAGCCATGCGTGGACCAAGGTCGACGCTGCCTTCGAGGTTCCACTGGCGCTCGGCTGCGTTCATCACGGCTGGACCTTCACCCTCACCGGCCGCATCGACCAGATCATCACCGTTTTCGCCCTCGAGCCGCGGAAGGATGATCCGCCGCGGCCCGGCGTGTCCGCCACCATTCGGGAGATCAAGACCATCGCCGGCCCCTTGCCCGCAGAAGAGGCCGCGCTCCGCGCGGACTATCCGGAATATTTCCTTCAGGCCACCACCTACCTGGCCTTGCTTCGCTCCGCGCCGCCCAGCGCCGAAATTCCCAGGTCCAAAGTGCCAAGCCAGCTATTCCCCTCATTGACCATCGACTTTGGACTTTCGACGGATTCCTACCTCCATGCCGAGCTGGTCTTCGTCGAGCTTGGCACCGGGATCACCCAGACGGTTGTCCTCACCGCCGACGACGAGGCGCTCTTCCGGACCCAACTTGAACGGCTGGTCGAGTTTCTCGACCTCCGATTGCGGGCGCGTGAACGGCTGCGCCACCTGCAATTCCGTCCCGCTTTTGCCGTTCTCCGGCCCGGCCAGGAAACAATCCAGGCTGATTTGCTCGCCGCTTTTGGCTGTGAGCCGGAATGTCCTGCCGAGAGTCCGCGACATTCCACCAGGGCCAAAGTCGAAAGCCAGATTGTCCCACCTTCGACCCTCGACTTTCGACCGTCGACCGCGCTCCTTTTCGAGGCCCCGACCGGCTACGGCAAGACCGGCGCGCTGCTGGAGTTCGCGCTGGGCCGCCTCCGCGCCGGCCAGTTCTCGCGCCTCCTCTATCTGACGGGCAAATCCACCGGCCAGCTGCAGGTCATGCGCACCTTGGCTGGGATGACCGCGCCTGAAGGCGCGATCAAAAACCCAGGGTCCACAGTCGAAGACATGAACGGCGAACCGGCGGCCATCGACCCTCGCTCTCCGATCGGCGGCGCAGCTGCCGTGACCGCCTGGCAGGTGCGGCCGAAAGCGGAACACTGCGTCAACCCGATCTTCCACTGCGTGCGCGATGCGTGCTCGTTCCTCGCAGACATGGAGACCCGCTGGCCGCAGAGCGGCCTCGCCCGTTTCTACCTGCGTGAGGATCAGCCGCGCGACCTTGACGCCCTTCGCGCTGCCGGCCGTGACGCGCACATCTGCCCGTACGAAATCACGCGGGCCGCCCTGCCCTTCAACGATGTTTGGATCGGCGATTACAACTATGTCTTTGCACCCGACAGCCGCGGCGTGTTCTGCGAGCGTCCTGGTTTCAATCCGGCGGAGACACTGCTGATCATCGACGAGGCTCACAACCTGCCCGCCCGCGTCGCCGACGCCTATTCCCATGTGGCCCGCGGTGGCGATGCCGAGGTCGTGCTCGCCGAACTCCATCGCACCCACCCGCCGGCCTCATTCCTGCTCGCCTGGGAGCACTGGACCCGGCTCCTCACCGGGCTCCGCCATGCCGAGCGCCTCGATCCGGCGATCGAAGCCGACCTGCGCGACTCGATCGACCGCCTGGCCACGCTGGTCGCCACCACGCCCCTTGATCACGCGGCGCTCGGGCCGCACGTGTCGGAGCAGCTCTGGCAGACGCTCGCCCTGCGCGACTGGCTCGCCGGCGACTTTGACGTGCCCGCCAATCCGGAAGCAGAAATCGGCAGACAAAAACCGGAAATCCCCACCCTGCTCTGGTGCCCGCGTGTCGGTGAACTGCATTTTACCTGCCTCGACGCCTCCGTCATGATTGGTCGGACGCTGCGCACCTTCGGCGGCGTCATTCTCAGTTCCGCCACGCTGCAGCCGGCGGACGTGTTTGCCGCCGCTTGCGGCCTCGATGATTTCCTATCTCCGTTGCTGACTACCGGAACGAGGTCGGAGTTGCCCAAGCCACTGGGGAGACTATCGCGGCGGGACCGCAAGGCGTTGCGTGAAATCATTTCCGGCACCGAACTCCTGAAAGTCGCGGAGGCGCGGGAGGCCGTGCTGCCGCGGCTGCTGCGGGCCCGGGCGCCCTGGCGCGAGCACGCCTATCTGATCGGCATCGACGTGCGGGTCGACACCACCTTTCAGCATCGTTCCAGGCACTACGCGGCCACCGCGGCCACGGTTGAGGCGCTGCACGCCGCCGCCTGCCAAGCGGTCGAGAATCGACTGCCGGGCGTCAAAGGCAGGAGCGGGCTCCCGACCTCGGACCCTGGTCCTTCGACTGCCGCGATAGCGGTGTTTTTCCCCAGCTACGCCTACGCCGAAAGCATCCTGACCGCGTTGGGGGCGATCGGCTCGTCTCTGCGAGCGGCGTTGCAACCGCGTTCGGCCGATCTCGCCACGCAGGCTGCGTGGGTCGAGGAATCCCTGGCACGGGCCGACGCGCTGTTGCTCGTGCTCGGCAGCAGCTTTGCCGAAAGCATCGACCTGCTCGGCGGCCGCGTGACGCACGCCATGGTGGTCGGCCCGGCGCTGCCCGAAGTGAATGCCATCCAACGGAAACGTCTCGCCGAACTCGAGCGCGCCGGCTTCAACCGCGACGCTGCGTTCCGTCGCGTATACCAGATTCCCGGCATGCAGAAGGTCAATCAAGCGCTCGGCCGCCTCGTGCGCGCGCCGGGGCAGCGGGCGAAGGTGCTCCTGCATTGCCGCCGCTTTGAGGAGGATTCCTATGCCGCCCTGCTCGCGCCCGAGTACCAGTACGGCGGCCTGATCGCGGCCGACGCGGACCTCACGGCGTGGCTGCAGGCCTGAACCCGGGGATGACGGGGGCTCCACCAAGACGCAGGTTCGCCGTCGCGGCTTTTCGCTTTACCGGTCCGCCCGTCCGCGTCACAACAAAAGCTCGTGGCCACACCGAACCGCATCGGCTCCGAGGAGATCCAACGCGCGATTCAGCAGCTGGCTGCCGCCATCGCCGGCCGCCACGGCGCCGCTCCGCCCGTCCTGCTCGGCATCGCCAATGGCGGCATCGTTCTCGCCCGCCGGCTGGCGGCCGCGCTCAAGGGCGCGCCCTGCGGCGTGATCGACATCTCGTTTCACCGCGACGACATCGGCCGCAATCCCATCCCCAAGGAGTTCGCCCCCACGCAGATTCCGGTCGACGTCAGCGGTGCCGCGGTCGTGCTGGTCGACGACGTCCTGTTTTCCGGCCGCACGGTGAAGGCCGCGCTCGATGAACTCTTCGACCACGGCCGCCCGGCCAAAGTCGAATTGGCCGTGCTCGTTGACCGCGGCGGCCGCCGGCTGCCGATCGCCGCGGATTATTGCGGCCTCCCGCTCGCCGCCGGTGACACCGAAAGGGTCTCCGTCTACCTCGATCCCGGCGATCCGGCGAACGACTCCATCCGCGTCCTGCCCGCCGAGCAGACCTCCACCCCGCCGATAATCGACCGCCGCGGCTGAAGCCGATCCAAGATCCGCAACCTAAAATCCCGGAACCAAAGTGCCCTGGAACCGCCGAAACCTGATCGCCATCGAGGAGTTGAGTCGCGCCGAGATTGACCAGATTCACGCGACCACCGCCGCGTTCAAGAAGATCCTCCAGCGCAGCATGAAGAAGGTACCCGCGCTGCGCGGGAAGACGATCGTCAACCTGTTCTTCGAACCGAGCACCCGCACCCGCATCGCCTTCGAGATGGCGGCCAAGCGCCTCAGTGCCGACGTCATCTCCTTCGACGCCGCCTCCTCCAGCACCACCAAGGGCGAGACCCTGCGCGACACCGCGCAAAACATCCAGGCGCTCAACGCCGACATGATCGTGTTGCGCCACTCCGCCGCCGGCTCGCCGCTCTATCTCAGCCACCTGCTCAACATCCCCGTCATCAACGCGGGCGACGGCGCCCATGAGCACCCGACCCAGGCGCTGCTTGACACATTCACGATGAAGGAGCACCTCGGTGCGCTCAAGGGACGCAAGGTGGTGATCCTCGGCGACGTGCTTTTCAGCCGCGTCGCGCGCTCCAACATCTGGGCGCTCACCAAACTCGAGGCCGACGTCACGCTGGTCGGCCCCTCCACCCTCGTCCCGCACTGGTTCACCGACCTGGGCGTCAAGGTCTCGCACGATCTCAAGTCCGCCCTCGCCGACGCCGAGGTCGTCATGCTGCTCCGCATCCAGCACGAGCGCCAGACCTCCAGCCACTTTCCGTCGCTCGGCGAATACACCAGCATGTTCGGCCTGAACAAGACCCGCGCCTCCTGGCTCAACCCCAAGGCCATCATCATGCATCCGGGGCCGATCAACCGCGGCGTCGAGATCGACAGCGAACTCGCCGACTCCCCCCGCAGCGTCATCCTCGAACAGGTCCACAACGGCATCGCCGTCCGCATGGCCGTGCTCTACCTCTGCGCCGGCGGCCACCCCGAGGCGGTGCTCGCGAACGGCTAGGTCTGTTCGTCGTATTTGCCCTATTGGCCCTATTCCCATGTCCCTTCTCTGGATCACCAACGCCCGCGTCATCGATCCCGCCGCCCGGCGCGACGCCAAAGGCGATCTGTTCATCGCCGACGGCCGGTTCGTGGCCGGGCTCTCCGCCGAGCAGAAGAAACTGGCGGATAAAATCGACGCCCGCGGCCTCGTCGCCTGCCCCGGCCTCGTCGACATCCACGTGCACCTGCGCGAGCCTGGTCAGACGCACAAGGAAACCATCCAGACCGGTTCGTGGGCCGCGGCCGCCGGCGGCTTCACCACCGTCGTCTGCATGCCGAACACCAGCCCGGTCGCCGACACGGCCGGCACCATCGAGTACATCCACAACGCCATCGAACGCGGCGCGGTCGTGCACGTCTATCCGACCGGCTGCATCACCGTCGACCAGAAGGGCGAGCAGCTCGCGCCCACTGGCTCGCTCAAGCGCGCCGGCGTCGTCGCCATCACCGACGACGGCCATTGCGTGCAGAACAACGAGATCATGCGCCGCGCCGTCGAGTACGCCAAGATGTTCGACCTGCCCATCATGGACCACTGCCAGGACGAGGCCATGACGCAGAACGCCGCGATGAATGAGGGCGTCATGTCCACCCGGCTCGGCCTGCGCGGCTGGCCCCACGCCGCCGAGGATGTCATCGTCGCGCGCAACGTCATCCTCTCCACCTACACCGGCGCGCACATCCACCTGCAGCACATCTCGTCTAAATATTCGGTGGACATCATCCGTCGCGCCAAGGGTCGCGGGGTGCGGGTCACCGCCGAGGCCACGCCGCACCATCTGGCGCTCACCGATGCCGCCCTCGCCGGCTACGACCCGAGTTTCAAGATGAACCCGCCGCTGCGCACCGAGGAAGACCGCCGCGCGCTCATCGAAGGTTTGCGCGACGGCACGCTTGACTGCGTGGCCACCGACCATGCGCCGCACACCGACTACGAGAAGGACAAGGAATTCGATTACGCGCCGTTCGGCGTCATCGGCCTCGAAACGGCGCTGCCCGTGGTGCTCGACGTGCTGCACCGTCAGGCCGGGTTTTCGCTCCCCGACGTCCTCGCGCTTATGACGCACAAGCCCGCCGGCCTCCTCAACCTGCCCGGCGGCAGGCTCGCCGAAGGCGCCGTGGCTGATGTCACCCTCTTCGATCCCGACGAGAAGTGGCGGTACGACGCCAAGGCCGGCTTCAGCAAGTCGGGCAATTCGCCCTGGCATGGTCAGAAACTCACCGGCCGGGTCAAGACGACCGTCGTCTCCGGCCGCGTCGTCTACGACGGACAAAAGATCCTGGCGTAGGGGCGAATTCCAGCCCTGAGCTCAGCGCGGGACTGGGGCGTGTCTTAAAACTCGGCTTGTCATTCTGAACGAAGTGAAGAATCCAGCTGGGCTTCGCCGGAGCCCCCTGCGGCAGTTTGCTGGATGCTTCGCTGCGCTCAGCATGACAAGTTCCGGGATTATGGGGTTTGAGGACACGCCTTAATCGCCAAACTCGTGAGAGTTTGGGCCGGCTTGGGAGAGGTCCAAATTCTTGCGAATTTTGCCACGCTTTCCTCTCAGCGCCTTTCGGGTTGGTTTCGGCGCGGGCTCCGCCATTCTGCTGGCCGGCAGAAAGCCCGCCTCCATGCCTTTTTCGTTTGAGCAGACGGTTGTCGTCCTCGAATACGTCCTCGTCCTTGCCGGCCTGGGGTGCCTGGTCTGGCTCTTCTTCAGCCCCGCCGGCCGAGCCGTGCGGGCGCGCCCCGCCGCCCTCCCGGCCTGGAATGTCACGATGAGCGACTTCCTGTTCCTGGTCTGGCTCGTTTTGACGCTGGGATTCCTTGGCCAAGTCTTGTTGCGCGTTACGGTTGGCCCGACCCTTCGCCGCCAGCCGGAGGGCGAGACGCTCGAGCTGATCCTCTTCGGTTCCATGTTCCATGTTGGCGCGATTCTCGCCTGGCTTTGCGCTCATGTGCTGCAACGCCGGCGCGGGCGGACAGGCGAGGAACCGGCACCGCCTTCGGCTCCGGCCTCCCTGCCCGGGAGCGTGCGCGCCGCGGCGTTGGCCTTTCTGGCGGTCGTGCCGCTGATCGGCGGCGTGAGTTTCTTTTGGGAAAACCTGCTGGAGGCCGTCAAGTTGCCCACGGAACGACAGGAACTGGTCGACCTCTTCGCACAGACCAGATCCCCGGCGCTGCTCGGCTTCATGGTCGTGCTGGCGCTGGCGATCGCGCCGATCAGCGAGGAACTCGTCTTCCGCGCCGGCCTTTTCCGTTTTCTGCGGACCCGCACGCCGCGCTGGGTGGCATTCGCCGCGAGCGCCGGACTCTTCGCATTGTTGCATGCCAATTGGATCAGCTTCCTGCCCCTGTTCGTGCTGGGCCTGACGTTCGCCGCCGCCTACGAGCGCACCGGGCGCATTGCCGTGCCGATCCTCGCCCATGCCCTGTTTAACCTCAACACGCTGCTTCTCGTCCTGAGCGGCGTCGGGCGGTGATCCGCTTTCACCCCCACCCTCAATCTTACCTTCACCCTCACTTTCACTCTCGCTCTCTCCGGTGCACCCTTTCACCAAACGCTTTGCGGACTCGGTCTCCGCGCTCGGCGAAACACGGCTGATCGCCTGCATCCGCCGCTGGCTGGGTGATGTCTCGCCGCCCGCGCCCTTTGGCATCGGCGATGATTGCGCCGTGCTTCCACCCAATCGCCGCCGGCAGTTGATCACGACCGATCCCATCATCTACGGCCGCCATTTCGACGATGCCGTGCCGCCGCGCGCGGTCGGCGCCATGCTCCTGAAGCGCAACCTCAGCGACCTCGCGGCCATGGGGGCCCGGCCGACCGCCGCGGTCATCGCCCTGGCCCTCGATCCGCGTGTCAGCGCGCACTGGCTGGAGTGGTTCTACCGCGGACTCGCCGCCGCGGCGCGGCGCTTCAACGTGCCGATCGTCGGCGGCGACGTGGCGCAGGGCGACGGCTTTCTCGGCGCGTTTCTCACGCTCGTCGGCGAGGCGGTTGGTCCCCGCGTCGTGCCGCGCGCGGGCGCGCGGTCCGGCGACTGGATCTATGTCACCGGCACGCTCGGCGGCAGCCGGCTTGGCCGCCACTGGCGGTTCACGCCGCGGCTCGCCGAGGGCGCATGGCTGGCCCGCCGCCGCGAAGTGCGCGCCATGATGGATGTGAGCGACGGCCTCGCCAAGGACCTGTACGCCCTCACGCCCCCCGGCGCCCAGCCCGCGCTCGACGCCGCCGCCATACCCGTGAGTCCCGACGCGCGCACCTATGCCCGACGGACGGGCCGCACCCCGCTGCACCACGCACTCAGCGATGGCGAGGACTATGAACTCCTCTTTGCCGTGGCGGGTCGCGCCGGCCGCGTGGCTTTGGCGCGGGCCTGGCGGCGCGCTTTCCCGCGCGTACGGCTGACCTGCATCGGACGGTTCGTCCCCGCGGGGAAAATCCCGCCGGGCGCACTGCACCTGGAGGAGTTTCACGGCTATGAACACCTGCAGTGACCACCCCTTCGTTTGTAACGTAATACGTTACAAATCTCCCGCCGTAAAGCCCGTGAGACAAAAGACGTTTGTCACGTATTACGTGACAAGACACAAGGGGCCATCCGGCGATGGTCTACGGTCATTCCAGGCAAAACGGCATGAGCATCCTCGCTGAACTCCGCGCCGGCGTGGTCACGAAATCCGCCAAGGAAACCCGGCGGCTGGCCGCACGGCTCGCCGCGGTGCTGTCACCGGATGTCACGCTCGCGCTGCACGGCAATCTCGGCGTCGGCAAAACGACGTTCGTGCAGGGTCTCGCCCAGGGTTTTGGCATAACGGGCATGGTCACCAGCCCCACCTTCAACATCCTTCACCTCTACCGTGGCGCACCCGCCCGCCATGCGGCCCACCGAGACTCGGAGCGCGCAGACGGAGGTTCCGCCGAAGCCGGATCCATCCTCCGTCGCCGTGGCCCCGGAGGGCGCACGCTGGTGCATCTTGACGCCTACCGCCTGGAAAATGCGCACCAGATCTCGGAGTTGATGCTCGACGATTTTCTGGTCTCACCTTACTGCCTCGCCGTCGAATGGCCG
>JBGOXZ010000023.1:0-14675 GCA_041479395.1 Opitutaceae bacterium | reverse complement strand
TCGGGATTGAGGTAGGCGAAGGCGAGGAAGACGCTGCCGGCCAGGAAGAGATTGGACGCGTAGACGCCGGGCGTCAGGAACGCGACCGCCACGGTCAGAAGCCAGTCGAGCCCGATGAAGGCGTTGTAACGAAAATCCCCCCAATAGTGTTCGAGTGCACCGCCCATGAGGTAAAACAGGTACCACCCGAACGCCATGAGCACGATGGAGAGTGCGCTGGTGCTAAGGCTGGGTGGGAGGAACAGGAATGTCACCAGCCGCCACGCCTCGCCGGCGAGCACCGCCGCCGGCAGCAGCGCGATGCGCTCGAGGTTGAAGCCGGTCATCAACGCCAGGCCCCAGAAGAGAACCTGTCCGATGACGAGGTAGAGCGACAGGTTCGGGAGGGCGAAACGGCCGAGGAAGCGTTCAAGCTTGGTGAGCAGGGACATGAGAGGGGACGGCGTCGGCGGAAACCATTACGTGGAGGTGGCTTTCGACCGGAGCATGTCAGCCTGAGTGCAGCGAAGGATCCCTCTGGACGCCGAAGCAGGGCATCGTGCTGGATTCTTCGCTTCGCTCAGAATGACAAGGAAAACACCTGGCCGGTGAATACGGATCACGCGCCTCTACTTCTCGGGGTTTGCCGCGAGCTGGTCGAGCAGCTTTTGCTTCTGTCCCTGCAACGGTTCGGCGGTGACCTTGGCCAGGAGCAGGCGGGCGTGGTCGAACTTCTGCTGCTTGATCAGAATGTTGGCCGCGTGGAGCCGGATGGTCTCCTTTTCGACGCCCGGCGTGGCGCGGTCCTCGAGCGCGCCCCAGACCCGGAGCGCTTCGTCCCAGTCGGGCTCGGCCAGATCGTAGAACGACTCGGCATAGCGATAGGCGAACGCGAAGTTGGCCGGCGCGAGGTCGGCGGCGCGTTTGAAGGCATCGTGCATGGCGTGGTCGAGCTGGGCGCGGGTCCACTGGCCGCTCTTGAGAAAGTCGTCGCGCGCCTCGGTGAGGAGGGTGCCGAGCTGGTAGTGGTAAAGCGGCTCCTCGGGCGCCAGCCGGATGGCGGCGAGGAAGTAGTTGACGGCCTCGAGCGGTTCGCCTTCCTCGGCGAGGTAGTTGCCGAGCTGGTTCTTCACGATCGGGATTTCCGAATCGAGCTGGTTGGCCTTGAGGAGGATGGCCGACGACTCGCGGCGCATGCCCACCTTGCCCAGGAGCAAGCCATAAGTGACATAGCCCGGCGCAAAGGCGGGATAGACGCGCAGAAATGTATCGTAGTCGAAGATGAGGGTCTGGAGGTCGCGCTTGATGTTATCCTTGTCGGCGTTCTCCTTCCCGAGGGCGGCGAGGAGCGCGTCCTGCCGCGCCACCAGCTCCTGGAGGCGGGCGGTGGCCTTGGCGATGACGTCCACGTGGGTGGTGGCCGCGGGCGACGTTGGCGCCGCCGCCGGGAGAGCGGAAGCGGCCGGCCCGGCGGGGTCGGTAGCGGGAAGGGGTGCGGCCGCGACAAGCAAGACGCACAGGACGGGCCAGGAGCGAAGAATCGACACGCGGAGATCGAGTGGAACCACTGGGGACACGCGCGGGCCGGTTTCGTTCACAAGATCTGGGACCGTGGCTTCAGGGCCGGCAGAGCTTCAGCCACTTCCGCGAGATCGCAAACGACCTCAAGCATGTCCGCCAGCCGTGCTACGCAGGCGGCATCGCCCAATCCTCCCCCCTCGGAATAACGCACCTCGCCGCCCTTCACGGCGATTTGGCCGGCGAAGACGCGCTGGAACGCGGTAAGAAGACGGGTGCGGATCTCCGGCAGCAAGGCCGCGGCGGCGGAGGCGGCATCGTTGGACCTGACAATGAACGCCTGGTCGAAAGTGGGATCACCGACCTGAATGTCCTGCAGGCCCAGGGCGGTGGCGATGCGCATGAGGAAATTCTGCGGCGCCAACTCCAGCGTGAAGGCGCCGGCGCCGGGCGCGGCGGCCGACGCGGCGCTCCACGTTTGGCGGCTCTTGCCGGAGCCGGTCGTGTAATTGAAGAACCGGACGAGGCGGTCGCGGTGGCGCCCTTCGACGGTGGGGGACGGCTCGAAGCCCAGCTTGGCCGGCTGGCGTTTGAGCTCCAAGCTCAGCCGGCTGGCGAGCTTCGTCAGGTTCTCCAGCGTTTTCCGCTGCTGCCGCCTCACCAACACAATGGCGAGGCCGACGAAACCGAGGAACAGTGCGATAAACGCAAACGGAGTCAGGGAGGTGGGGCTCATGGAGGAAGGCCGATTGCGGAACGTATAAGGAACCCGCGCGCCGAGGGCGAGAGCGCACTTTTTGCGTGCGCTCGGTCGGCTTCGCCGGCAAACCGGAGCACGATGCCCGCCCAACCCTTCGTCTTCATCTGCGGACCGGATGACTTCCTCGTGAACCGGCTCGGCCAGCAGCGCTACGACGCGGCGGCGGAGGTGAACGACGAGTTCTCCCGCGAGGTGCTGAACGGCTTCGTCAACAATGTCGCCGAGGTCGAGGCGGCGGTGCACCGTTTCCGCGAGGCGGTGCAGACCATCTCCCTCTTCGGGGGCAAGCGCGTGGTGTGGCTGAAGGACGTGAACTTCCTTGCCGACACGGTGACGGGCCGGGCCGAAGGCACGCTCCGGCAGGTGGAGGAGCTGCAGGCCCTGCTGGGGGGGGTGAACCCGGACGAAGTGGCGGTGGTGATCACCGCGGCGCCGGTGGACCGGCGGCGGTCATTTTTCAAATGGTGCGAAGCGACGGCGGATTATACGCTGGTGGGCGACGAGGGCCGGGAGGGCAGCGCCGCGCTGGAGCAGGTGGCGCTCGCCGAGGCGGAGGCGCAGGGGGCGACGATGTCGCCGGACGCGCTCGCGCTGCTCCTGGCAAAGGTGGGCGCCAACACCAGGCTCCTGGTCGAGGAGGTGCGCAAGCTCGCGGCCTATGCGGGCGAAGACGGCACCATTGAGGAGGCGCATGTCGAGGAGCTGACGCCCAACTTCGCCGAGGGGGATTTCTTCGAGGCGGCGGAGGCGTTTTGCAGCGGCGACCTGAAGTGGACACTCGCCGCGCTGCACCGGCACTTTTTCGCGGGCGGCGACGCGCGGCCGGTCATCACCGCGCTGCAAAACCGCAACCGCCTGCTGGTGCAGCTGCGCGTGCTGATCGACACGGGCGAGGTGCGGCTCGGGCCGCGCGGGCTGGACAAGGCGGGCTTCGAACGCGCCGCGGAGAATTACCGCCGGCATTTTGGCGGGTCGGCGGAAAAGAGCTCGTTCAACGTCTTCACGCAAAATCTCTGGTACTTGGGCAAGCTCGCCGGGTCGGGCAGATTGCCGCCGCTGCGCCGGCTGATCGACAACCAGCAGGAGTTCATTGCCGCTTTTGAGGAGATCGTCCGCCGTCCCGGCGAGCAGGAGGAGGTTCTGCGGGACATGGCGGCACGGTGCCTCGCGTAAACCAACGGCGGGAAACCTGGATTCGCAGCGAACGGGTGCATCCGGCAGACTCCGGAGGCACCCGGGGAACGGCTTTTCGCGGTGGGGCGGCTCCGGATCGATCGGCGGGCGCGGACTCTCGGTCGCGCGCGATGAGGTGGACAGCTTCCCGGCGGCCGCCAGCGCGGCATTCGCCGCCCGGCGGTCGTGTTGGCTTGTCACCCAGCCGAAGGGGAATCATCAAGGTTACACCGTCCCCGGCGTTTGCGCCGTGGAGACGGGCGGCAAAAATCTTACCCCCTCATGAAACTATTCAGCCATATCGTTGCTTTCGTCGCCTGCCTCTGCCTGCAAACGGCGCCCGCGGGCGCGCAGTCGGCCCAGGAAAAAGAAACAGCCCGCAATGCCACACGTGAGAGACTGCGCCAAGTGCTGGAGACCGCGGGAAAGCGCTCGGATGTGAATGTGACATTCCGACAGAGCGACACCCAACCTTACAACTTCGTCGGCATCATGCAGAGCGGGCTGAGCCACACGGACGGCCTGGAGATCGTCATCAGTGTGACGGCCTCTGGGACGATCGGCTTCCGCGTTTACCCCCATTACAAAGGCGGCTACATCAACGTGGACAAGGCGAAGGACGGGCCTGCATTGATGCGCAAATTACTGTCCTGGAGCCACAGCAACTTCCTATTCTGGGGCATCGATGACTCGAACGATGTTTTTTGCGGCTACACGATCACGCTCGAGTCCGGTTTCCCGCCGGAGGTGATTGAGATCGTGCTCCGCAGCATCCACAACACCGACGGCTTTGTCGGTGAGATGCGCGCGCTCATTGATGGCTCGAGTCCATCCGGAGGTTCCTGAGCCTGCCACCGCCATCATGTCGGGCCGGACCAGCGCAGGTCCGCGTCGCGGCACCGGCCATTTTTCAGTAGCTATCACCCGGCGGTTTTGCTACGGCTCCCCGCTCCGCTTTTCCCGCCTTGAAACCACCGTCGTCCAGCACGGCCACGCCCTTTGCCCCCAAGGGACCCGATCCCGCGGCGGCGGCGACTGAAGCGCAAGGCCCGCCGGTCGCATCCACGGCTCCGGCGCCCGTGGCCAATGTCCTGGCCGAGCGCTATGCGTCGCCGGCGATCCGGGACATCTGGTCGGTGCAGGGACGCGTCCTGCTCGAGCGCGATTTCTGGATCGCAGTGATGAAGGCGCAGAAAGACCTCGGCGTGCCCATCCCGGCCGAGGCGATCAAGGACTACGAGCGGGTCAAAGACATCATCAACCTGGGCTCCATCCTCAAGCGGGAGCGCGTGACGCTGCACGACGTCAAGGCGCGGCTGGAAGAGTTTTCCGAACTGGCGGGCCGGCAGTTCATCCACCTCGGGCTCACGAGCCGCGATCTCACGGAAAACGTCGAGCAGCTGCAGATCCATCGTTCGCTTCGGGTGGTCCACTTCAAAACGGTGGCCGGCCTGCTGGCACTGGCCCGCCAGGCCGAGGCGTATCGTGACCTGATGATCACCGGGCGCACGCACAACGTGCCCGCGCAGCCGACCACGCTCGGCAAGCGTTTCGCGATGTTCGGCCAGGAGCTGCTGATCGCGCTGGAGCGGCTGGAGAATCTCCTCGACCGCTACCCGGTGCGCGGCCTGAAAGGCGCGGTCGGCACGCAGCTCGACCAGCTCACCCTGCTCGGCGGCCGCGCCGACCGGGTGACGGAGCTCGAGGGGCGCATCCTCCGGCATCTCGGTTTCCGGGCGCCGCTTCTCGCCGTCGGCCAGGTCTATCCGCGCAGTCTCGATTTCGACGTGGTCTCGGCCCTGCACCAGGTGGGTGCGGCGCCGGCGAGCTTTGCGCACACCCTGCGGCTGATGGCGGGGCAGGGCCTGCTGATCGAGGGTTTCAAGGAGGGCCAGGTCGGCTCGTCGGTGATGCCGCACAAGGTGAACGCCCGCAATTGCGAGCGTATCTGCGGCTTCAACGTGGTGCTGAGCGGCTATGTCACGATGACCGCGGCGCTAAGCGGCCATCAGTGGAACGAGGGCGACGTGTCCTGCTCGGTGGTGCGCCGCGTGGCGCTGCCCGACGCGTTTTTCGCCCTCGACGGCCTGCTCGAAACCTTTCTCACCGTGCTCAAGCAGATGGAGGTGTTCCCCGCCGCCATCGCCGCCGAGAACGAGCGTAACCTGCCGTTCCTCGCCAGCACGACCATCCTCATGGAGGCGGTCAAGAACGGCGCCGGCCGCGAAACCGCGCACGCGGCCATCCAGGAGCACGCCCTCGCGGCCGGCCGGGCCCTGCGCGCGGGTGGAGCCAACGGCGAGCCCGACCTGCTTTCGCGCCTTGCCGGGGACAAGCGCATCGGCCTGGGCAAGAGGCAACTCCAGGCCATCCTCGCCGAGAGCAATCGCTTTGTCGGCGCCGCGCCGCACCAGGTGGACGCCTTCGTCGCCGAGGTGCAGCCGCTGGCCAAGCGGGTGAAGGGCGCGGCGGACTACCAGCCGGGCCGGCTGCTGTAACTGATCGGAAGCCGGGATTTGCGGGGGAGGGATCTTTGCGCCAGAATGAAGGCGTGGAGGCCAGACACCACGTGAAAAAACGGGGCGAAGCAGCGACGCCAAAACAACCCCACGCACAATCAAGTCCCATGAACAGGTTTGTATGCATCCTGCTGGGCCTGGCATTGCCTTTTTTTGCCATCGCCCAAGAACAGAAGAAAGAAACCCCGGCCGCACCGAAGAAAGAGACCATTTCGTCTTATCGGATCACGGTGAAGTCCGGACACGATGACGCCTTCAAGGCCGCGCTCGCCAGCCATGCCCAGAAGTTTCACAAGGGCGACTGGTCGTGGCGGGTCGGTGAGGTGATGTCGGGCCCGGACGGCGGGACCTATCATATTGTCGAGGGCCCGTTCTCGTGGACCGCGTTCGACGACCGGGGCGACCTCGGCGCAGAGCACACCAAGGATTACGAGACCAATATCGCGCCCCACGTCGAGAAGACCACGCCGGACACCTTTGCCACCTACACGGCGGAATTGAGCACGGTGGCGGCCACCAATTGGTCGAACAAGGTGCTGGTGCGCCATATCACGGTCAAGCCCGGCAAGAATTCGGGCGCCTTCGAGATGCTGAAAGCATGGAAGGCAGTCTATGAGAAGCGGGGCATGAACGTGGCCGTGTGGCACTCGGCCTGGTCGGGGGAAAATGTTTACTCGGTCGTATTTCGGTTGAAGAACGGGTGGAAGGATTTGGATGCCGACCTGCCGAGCATGCGGAAGACCGTGGAGGAAATTTCGGGGCCGAACGAATATGCCCGTCTCCTGCAAGGGGCAGCCGACAACTATGAGAAAGTCGTCGACGAGATGATCGAGTTCAAACCCGACCTGAGCTCCAAATGACCGCCGAGCCTCCCGCGAAATTGTTGCTACGGGAGGCGTTGATCAAACGGCAGATTACCAGTTGACTGCCCGCCTTCACGGTCTGTGAAGGCGGGCTTTTTCGAAAGGCGGCTTGGCGGGTTCGCGGGCCGCGTGAGAGAGATTCGACGGTTCAGGGTTTGGGCGCCAGGGGTTTCTCCGCCGGCTGCTGTAACGGCCGGCCGCCGGATTTTTGCGGGCGGGCTTGGGGGAGCAAAGCCGGGCGGGGAAAATGGTTTCCCGGCCCCTGAATTCATGCTCTACCCATGCCGTGAATTCGACGAGTTCATCGGTCCCGTCCTCCGCGGCGTCGCGTCGCGCCGTGCTCATCGCGGGCGGCCTGATCGTACTCGCGGGCGTCGCCGCCTACCACAATACGTTTTCCGCCCCGTTCGTCTTCGACAGCCCGACGTCGATCACGGGAAATTCCACGATCCGCCGCCTTTGGCCGATCTGGCCGGTCCTCTCGCCGGCGACCAACCTGACCGTCGGGGGGCGTCCGATCGCCAACCTCTCCCTCGCCATCAATTATGCCATCAGCGGCGAGGCCGTGGGGAGTTACCACGCGCTCAACCTCGCCATCCACCTGCTCGCGGGCCTGGTGCTTTTCGGCATTGTTCGGCGCACGTTATCCCAGCCGCGACTGCGCGCACGCTTCGGCGGTGCCGCGTTGACGCTCGCCTGCGCCGCCGCGGGCCTCTGGCTGCTGCATCCGCTGCAAACCGAATCCGTCACCTACGTCATCCAGCGCACCGAGTCGCTCGCCGGGCTGTTCTGCCTGCTCACGCTGTATGGTTCCATTCGCGCCACCGAATCGTGCGGTGAGACGGGAGGCCCCTCGGCGGACGCGGGACATTCGCCTCCGGCCAGAGTCGGAGGCCATGCGCGGAGGCCGCAGGCCGGAGTCGGATGGTTGGCGCTCTCCTTTGCGGCGTGCCTGCTCGGCATGGCCACGAAGGAAGTCATGGCTTCAGCGCCGCTGCTCGTCCTGGTCTACGACCGGACGTTCGTGAGCGGCGGCTTTCGCGCCGCGTTGCGCCAGCGGCGCCGCTATTACTTTGCGCTCGCCGCCACGTGGATCCTGCTGGGTTGGCTGGTCGCCAGCACCCACAACCGCGGTGGCACCGCCGGCTTCGACAGCGGGCTCTCGCCGGCGATCTACCTGCTGTCGCAGTGCTACGCGATCGTGGTTTATCTCAAGCTCTCGTTCTGGCCGCATCCGCTGGTTTTCGACTATGGCTTGGGGGTCATTGAACATGCGGCCGACGTGTGGCCGCAGGCCGGGCTGCTCGGAGCAATGGCCGGGGGGACGGCGATCGCGCTCAGGCGCCGCTCACCGATCGGCTTCGTCGGGCTGTGGTTTTTCGCGATTCTGGCGCCGTCCTCGAGCGTGGTTCCGATCGGATCGCAGACGATGGCTGAACACCGCATGTATCTGCCGCTGGCAGCCGTCGTCGTCCTCGCCGTGACGTGCCTGCACGCTTCGCTCGGCCGCCGCAGTCTCGTGCTGTGGCCGGCGCTGGCGATTGCGCTCGGCGGGCTCACCCTTCAGCGCAACAACGTCTACCGCTCCGACCTCGCCCTGTGGCGCGACACGGTCGCCAAGCGCCCGCTCAACCCCCGCGCGCGTTATGACCTCGGCATCGTCTTCTCCGACCGGGGGCAGTTCGCCGAGGCCGTCCCGCAATACGAGGAAGCGCTGCGGCTCGATCAGGGGTCCTCCTCCGGGAACCAGACCCAGGTCATCCACACCAAGCTCGGCCACCACCTCGTCGTTCTCGGCCGGGTGCCGGAAGCCGTGGCGCATTACCGGGAGGCGCTGCGCCTTAAGCCGGACTATGCCCTCGCGCACCACAACCTGGCCCAGGCCCTCGTCCTGCTCGACCAGTTTCCCGAAGCGGTCCGCCACTACGAGGAGGCGTTGCGGCTGAACATCGGCGGTGCCGAAACGCACGCCAACCTCGGGTACGCCCTGCTGCACGAAGGCCGGGTGGAGGAAGCCATCCCGCATTACCGTGAAGCCCTGCGCCTTGAGCCCAATTCCGCGCCCGGCTTCAACAATCTCGCCTACGCGCTGCTCGTGACCGGTCGTGTCGCCGAGTCCATCTCCGCCTACCGCGAGGCGCTGCGGCTCGATCCGCGCTACGCCGCAGCCAGCGCGGGCTTGGGATACGCCCTGATTCAAGCCGGCCAGCCCGCGGAGGCCGTGACCCCGTGCGAGCAGGCTTTGCGACTGCAACCCGACTTCGCGGACGCGCACAACACCCTCGGCATCGCGCTCGCCCGAACCGGCCGAATTCCGGAGGCGATCGCCCACTTCGAACAGGCCCTGCGGCTCGACGCGCGTCTGGCCGACGCGCACAACAATCTCGGCAACGCCTTGTCCGCGGCCGTCCGTCCGGCGGAGGCCATCATGCACTACGAAGCGGCGCTGCGGCTGAAGCCCGATTACGCGCAGGCGCACCGCAATCTGGCGGAGGAACTGCAGCGCGCCGGCCGCACCGCGGAAGCGGCGGAGCATTTCGAGGCGGCGGCACGACTTGAAGCCGGGGAGAAAGAGGCCCGCACCCGCGCATCGCCACCCACGACCGCACAGCCGCCGGCCGGACCCTGACGCATCCGGCCGGGGCAATCGGCGGTCCCGGGGGCGCGGTGGCCGTGCGCCGGGTTCGCGGGATCCCCGCCCCGCCGGGGCGAAGCAGCGGTTCAGGGATTGGGCGCCGGAGGCTTGGCCGGCTGCTCCTTGACGCGCTTCGCCACGAATTCCTCGGTGGCAAATTCGCCGACCTGCCGGGTGAGTTTCATCTCATCACTGGAGACCTTGCCCGTGTAGTCGATGCGGATCTGCTGGCCGTCGAAGTCCAACGGTTCCATGAAAGAGATATCGTCCCCGCTCACCTTGATCTCCTTGAGATCCACCTCCCCTTTGCCGGTCTCCCGTTCAAACGACGCCCTGCCCGTGATCTTATCACCGTCGATTTTGAAGTCGTAGACATACTTCTGGATGCCGATCTGGGTGTCGAATTCCGCGTGCCATTTGCCCGCGACATCCGCGGCGGAGGCCGGCCCCGTGAGGGGGAGGGCAAAGGCGGTCAAAAACATCAGCGTGCGATGGGTCGTCATGGGATTTCCTGGGGGATGCGATGGAGGATGAGGCAGGCCAGCGTGCACAATTGCGGCGGGCTGCAAACAGATTTTTGAGGCGAAAACCCCACGGGGCGGTCGCCCTGCCGACCGCGGGCGGGAGTCCGCCGCGGGAAATTTGATTTGCCACGCCTCGGAGCGGGGCCTTTCGTTGCTCCTCCTCAACTGATTTTTAACCCTTTCATCTCCCTTAGCCATGGCTGAACTCGTAGGAAATTCCCTGGTAGCCCAGTCCGGCGGTCCCACCGCGGTGATCAATGCCAGTGTAGCCGGCGTGGTCGCCGAAGCCCTCAACCACAATTGCATCGAAGAGGTTTACGGCGGCCTCAACGGGGTGCTGGGCATCCTCAACGAGGAGTTCATCGATCTCGCGGCGGAATCGCAGCAGCAGATCCGCGCCCTCCGTTGCACGCCGGGCGCCGCGCTCGGCACCTGCCGGTACAAGCTCAAGAAGCAACAGGACTTCGACCGGGTGCTGGAGGTCTTCAAGGCGCACAACATCCGCTATTTCTTCTACTGCGGCGGCAACGACTCGCAGGACACCGCCGACAAGATTTGCAAACTCGCCCAGGCGCAGGCTTACGAGCTGCGGGTCATCGGCGTGCCCAAGACCGTCGACAACGATCTGCCCGTCACCGACCACTGCCCGGGCTACGGCAGTGTGATCAAGTACATCTGCGCGACCGTGCGCGAACTGGCCTGCGACAACGAGGCCATGGGCCAGAGCGACCTCGTCTCGATCCTCGAGGTCATGGGGCGCAACACCGGCTGGATCGCCGCGGGCGCCGCCCTGGCCAAACGCCGCGACCACCCGCACGACCCGCCGCACCTCATTTATCTGCCCGAGACGCCGTTCAGCCCCGAAAAATTCGCGGAGGACGTGCGCCGCGTGCTGAAACGCGAGAAATACTGCCTCGTCGTCGTGGGCGAGGGGCTCGTCGACAAGGACGGCAATTACGTGGCCACCGACAGCGCCAGCACCGATGCGTTCGGCCACGCGCAGCTCGGCGGGGCGGGCGAGTACCTGAAGGGACTGGTTGAGCAGCAGGTCGGGGTGAAGGCGCGCACCGCCAAACTCGGCATCGCGCAGCGCGCCGCCGCCCATTGCGCGTCGAAGACCGACAGCGACGAGGCGTTCCTCGCCGGCCAGGCCGCGGTCCGGGCGGCCATCGGCGGCGAGACGGACAAATGCGTCGTCCTCGTGCGCGGCGACACCGACCACTACACCTGCGAGACCGGGCTCGCCCCCCTCAGCGATATCGCCAACAGCGTGAAGAAGCTTCCGCCCGAGTGGATCAACGAGGACGGCGTGAGCATGAATTTCCAGTTCTTCCGCTACGCGCTGCCGCTCATCCAAGGCGAGGTGGCCGTGCCTTACGAGAACGGGCTGCCGATCTTTGCGCGCCTGGAAAAGCACCGCATCGACAAGATCCTGTCACCGTACGAGGTCTGAGGTCCCGGCCGTCCAAGGAACTGCTTGCCCGTCCGACAGGCCCAGGACCCCGAGCGGGTCGAGGGGCCGGCGGTTTTTTCCAAGGCCGGTGCCCGCCGCGTTGGGTCACATCGTCAGATCGTAGAGCGCGTAGCCGGCGAAGAGGTTGGGGCGGAAGCCGCAGGGTGTGTGCCAGTCGCCGCGGAGCAGCGCGCGGCGGGCCACGGTAATGCCTTTGGCGGCGCAGAAACCCTCGAAGTCCGCAATGCTCACGGGATTTGCCGGGCGGCTCTCAAACCATTCGGTGGTGTAGACGGGGTTCCGCGGCTTGCGCCCGCGGAAGAGGGCGTCGACGCGGTTTTTCCAGTAGCCGTGGTTGACGAAACCGACCGTGAGGGCGCGTCCCGCGCGCAGTGCCTCCAGGATGACCGCGGCCGGATCGATGAGCTCCTGCACCGTGCGCGAGCAGATGACACGGTCAAAAAACCGGCTGGGGAACGCGCGCATGAATGTTTCCATGTCACCTTGGTAGGCGGTGACGCCGCGGCGCACGCAGCCGAGGATCTTGTGGAAATCCAGATCCACGCCCAGGCCGCGCACCTGCTTGGTTTGTTGGAGGTAGTCGAGCAGCACGCCGCGACCGCAGCCGAGGTCGAGCACCCGGCTGCCGGGTTCAACCCAGTCGCCGATGATCTGCATGTCGACGGTGCGTTTGGCTACGAGCTTGTTCATGGCGATTGCGGCGAACCCAGGAAACTGCGCACCAGCGCATAGAGCTCCTCGGATTCGAGCAGAAACGAGTCGTGGCCGAGGTTGGTGGAAAGCTCGGCGTAGCTGGCGCGTTTGCCGGCGCGCAGGAGCGCCAGCACGATCTCGCGGTTCTGGGCCGGGGGAAAGAGCCAGTCGCTCGTGAAGGCCACGCTGAGCGTCTCGGCCTCGACGGCGGCGAAGGCCTGCTCGAGCGAGCCGGCGGCGGCGGTCAGGTCGAAGTGGTCGAGGGCGCGCGTGATGTAGAGATAGGAGTTGGCGTCGAAGCGGTTGATGAAGCTTTCGCCCTGATGGCGGAGGTAGCTCTCGACCTCGAATTGCACATCGAAAGTGTACGCGGCGGGCGCACCGGCCGGCGGGAGGTCGGCGCCGGCGGGCGCAGAGCTCTTCGTCCGGCGCCGGCCGAACTTCTGGTCCATGCTCTCGTCGGAGAGATAGGTGATATGCGCCATCATGCGGGCAATCGTCAGGCCGACGCGCGGGCCGCCGCCCTTGGGGTAGTCACCGCGGTTCCAGTCGGGGTCCTGCATGATGGCCTGGCGGCCCACCTCGTTGAAGGCGATGGCCTGGGCGCTCTCCCGCGCCGTCGTGGCCAGCGGGATCATGCGCCGCACGAAGGCCGGATACTCGATGCCCCACTGCAGCACCTGCATCCCGCCCATCGAGCCGCCGATGACGGCGAAGAGCGAGGTCAGCCCGAGGTGGTCGCACAGCAGTTTCTGCGCGCGCACCATGTCGCGGATGGTGACGAAGGGGAAGGAAAGGCCAAAGGGGAGGCCCGTTGCGGGATTGAGGGACGATGGCCCGCTCGAACCCTGGCAGCCGCCGAGGAGGTTGGCGCAAAGAACAAAGAAGCGGTTCGTGTCGACCGCCTTGCCCGGGCCGATGAAATTGTTCCACCAGCCGGGCTTGGGGTCGGTGAGGGCATGGATGCCGGCGCAGTGATGATCGCCGCTGAGCGCGTGGCTGATGAGGACGGTGTTGTCGCGCGTGGCGTTGAGACGGCCGTAGGTTTCGTAGCGCAGGGTGAAACCCGGCAAAGTCTGGCCGCTCTCAAAGGTGAACGGCTGCGAATAGACAAAGTCGTGCGGCTCGACGAGACCGACCTCGCCGGGCTCGGGCGGCGCGATGGGGATGTCTTCCTCCGCGTCGTTCATGGGTGCCATGGTGTTAACCACAGATGGCCGCGGATGAACACAGATTTTTGCGTCATGGCCGGCGGGAGGGTGCGCCGGGCCTTGGTGTCATCCTGAGCAAAGCGAAGGATCCAGCGAGAATCCGCCGCAATCTCCCACTGGATTCTTCGCTGCGCTCAGAATGACATGCCCAAAACGGTCACACGGCGATCACGGCGCGCCCGGCTCCGCCGGTCAGCAGCGCGCCCCGGCTATCCGGCGTGCGCCTGCTCGCTGAGGGCGTCGTCCATCTCCTCGTTGGAGAAGACGTTCTGCACGTCGTCGAGCTCTTCCAGCGCCTCCTGCAGCTTCACGAGGGAGCGCGCCGCCTCGAGGCTGGTGACGGGAATCGTCATGGTGGGCACGTAGGCGATCTCGGCGGCGTCGGGCTTGATCCCTTTTTTCTCGAGGGCGTGGGTGACGGCGTCGAAGGCTTTGACCGCGCAGCGGATTTCGAAACCATGCTCGGTGGTGATGACGTCATCAGCGCCGGCGTCGAGGGCGATCTCCATCAGCGTGTCCTCGCTGGCTTTGTCCTTGCTGATGAAAAACTGGCCGAGGTGCTGGAATTTGTAGAGCACGGCCCCTGCGCCGGCCAGGTTGCCGCCGTACCGGGTGAAGACGCTCCGCACCTCGGAGGCGGCGCGATTCTTGTTGTCGGTGGTCAGCTGCACAACCATGGCGACGCCGCCGGGGGCGTAGCCTTCGTAGGTCACCTCTTCATAGACCACGCCGGGCAGCTCGCCCGTGCCCTTTTTGATGGCGCGGTCGATGTTGTCGGCGGGCATGTTGGCCTCGCGCGCCTTCATGAGGCTGGTGCGCAACCGCGGGTTCATGCCCGGATCGCCGCCGCCGGCCTTGGCGACGATGGTGATGTCGCGCGCGAGGCGGCTGAAGATCTTGCCCCTGCGCGAGTCGGTGACGGCCTTGGCGCGTTTGACTTTGGCCCACTTACTATGACCAGACATGGGGAGGGGTGGAAGAGGATGAAAGGGAAAGCGGGGAGGGCGGCGGGCGCGCGGTGAAAGGGGAATTCGCGCGCATCACTTCTTACTTTTCCTCTTCGCGGGCGTCACGTTTTTCATCCCGTCCGGTCCGGCGGCGGGCGCGGGTTCGACGTCCTTCATGCGGTTGATCACGAGTTGCTGGCCGATCGTGAATAGACCGTTGACCGTGGAGTAGAGCGCGAGCGCGCAGGAAAAGCTGTAACAGAACAGGGTGAAGATGACAGGCATGAATTTCATCATCTTGGCCTGCGCGTTGTCGACCGTCGGCTGCGGCGTGAGGCGCATCTGGAAAAGCATCGTGGCGCCCATGAGCAGGGGCATG
>JBGOXZ010000022.1:0-14892 GCA_041479395.1 Opitutaceae bacterium | reverse complement strand
CTGCCAGTCGTTCTGGGCGACCGAGGCCGCCGATCACCTGGCCATCACCGCCTACAACTTGTGCGTGCTGCTGCAACGCCGACTCGGCCAGCTGGCCAAGTGTGAACTGATCACGCTGCGCTGGCGCCTGTTCACCCGCGCAGCGGTCTTCAGCCGCGCCCAAGGCAAACCCACGCTCAAACTCGCGGTGCGGGGCCAAGCGGCGCGGGATTGGTGGGTACATCTGCTCGAGAAACTGACTGCCCCGCCCAACTGCCATGCAATAGAATCGCTCCAAGCGTGACCCCCTTCCCCCCTCGTGAAATCAACTTCCTACTGCATCGTTCCGGCTTAGCGCAGGGCTTTGGCGCGAGCGACACAACGACAATTGCCGGGGTTCGTGACCCGCTTGTTTAGGCGTTGGGAGGAAGGATGCTGGTCGATGAACTGGCGCAGGCTCTGGCTGGTGCTGCTGGCGGTGTTTGCCGCGATGCTCTGGTGGCAGTCGCAGAAACGCCGGCCACACTCCGCGGCGGCGCCCGGCACCGCGCAATCGCCGCCCGGATCCAAAGCCGCCGCGCCGGTCGATCTCACCAAGCACGACGGCGCGACGATTGATTTTTCCAGCGGTCAGCCGGTGGTGAAGGATTCGCCCGGCGAGAAGGCCGCCAATCAGCAGGCCGGCAAGGAACTCGACGAGGCGGCGAAGGACGTGACGTTCCGACCGACGGAGCCGGCGAAGACGGACAAGCAGCCAGCGAAGCGTTGATCCCACGGAGCATCCATTTTCGCACTCCCTCTGCGCGCGTCCGGTGGGGCGGATTGTCCACCGGGTCCGGGCGAGTCGCCGCGGCGCGTTAAGGATAACGCGGCCCACCAGGCGGCAGGAGCGGATCTGCGCCGCGATCTCACGGCTCGCGTGGCAAGGCAGATCGCCTGCAAGCCCCGCCGCGGCGGCGCGGGCAAGCAGGCTCCTACAGGCGGGGAAGCCTCATCGCGTCTCGCGGACTTGGATGGTGTATTTGCGGGCCAGGTTGTTCGCCGAGGTGAACTTGACCGCCTCCGTGACATTCTCCGCCAGGGTGAGACTCCGGACCGATGTTTCGTCGCCCGTGGAGACGCCCGGCTCGTCCTTGAACACGCAGTTGATCTGAACCTTGAGGCGGCGCTTCTCGCGATTCTTCACGTTGGCCACGACTTCAAGACGGCCATCGGGCAGGATGCGCTCCTGCAGGCCGGTGCACGTGACGGACCCTTGGGCGGTCTGGTCGAGCAGTACGAATTTGTTCGTGCTTTCGATGGTGTACTTGGTGGTGTCGAACGGTTCATCGGACCCCGGGGTGGTCCGGCAACCGGCGAAGAACGCAGCGGCCAGCGCGAGGAGGAAGAGCGGTTTCCATTGGTGTTTCATAGGTCGCGGGGAGGGAGGTCGGGGTTCGCTATTTCGACAGCTGGCTCAGGAGGACCACGGTGTCAGTGTTTTAAACGGCGGCGGTGATTGTCACTTTTCGGTGAGTGAGGGCAACATCCGTCCGCGGGGTCAGAAAAATCGCGGCGGGACGCATCCCGGGGGCGTCTGGTGCGATGGGCGTGAGGGTTTAGCGCACAGAGAGGCCGGGGGCGGCGGCCCTGAGCGATCGATTGCTGAAGGACGCAGGGACGAAGCGCGACGGCAGCGGCCCGACCGTCCCGCGCCGGAGGATCTGCAACCGCGCGGGCATCGGCGCCGGCCCCGCGAAGGCAAGGGTAGAGTGTGCGTTCATGGCTGATAGTCGGCTCAAGGGGAGACACGATGCCCCTCATAAGGTTTCATCCAACCAGTGGGGGCGCACCCGGACCAAGGTCGCCAGGCCTCTCCAGTCGCGACTACTTCGCCGCAACTTCACTGCCGCCAGCCACTACCGCGGCGGATTGCGCCCGGTGCCGGCGCAGCCACACCGTGAAGCGCTCGAGGTAGATGTAGATGACCGGCGTGACGTAGAGCGTCAGCATCTGTGAAACCACCAGACCGCCGACCACGGCGAGCCCGAGCGGACGGCGCGACTCGGCGCCGGCGCCGAGCCCCAGGGCGATGGGAATGGCGCTGGCGAGCGCCGCAAACGAGGTCATCATGATCGGCCGGAAGCGCACGAGGCAGGCACTGAAGATCGCCTTTTCTGCCGACGTTTCGCCCTGCGCACGCGCGGCGAGGGCGAAGTCGATCATCATGATCGCGTTCTTCTTCACGATGCCGACGAGCAGGATGATGCCCACGTAGCCCATGATATTGAGCTCCTCCCGGAACACCCAGAGCGTGAACAGCGCACCGAAGCTCGCCGCCGGCAGGCCCGAAAGAATGGTGAGCGGATGGATGAAATCCTCGTAAAGGATGCCGAGCACGATATAGATCACGAGCACGGCCATGATGAGCAGAAGGCCGAGGCCCTGGGTGGACGACCCGAACGCCTGGGCCGCGCCCACAAAGCTGTCGCTGATCGTCGGCGGAAGGTCGCGGCGCGCGATCTCGTTGATGGCCGTGGTCGCCTCGCTGAGCGCCACCCCAGGCCGGAGGTTGAAGGAGAGCGTCACCGCCGGCACCTGGCCAAGGTGGTTGACGGAGAGCGGACCCACGTCCGGCCGCAGCATTGCCACCGTGTCGAGCGGCACGAGCCGACCATTGCGCGCGGGAAGGTAGATGAGCGAAAGTGCCGAGGAGTCGCGCTGAAACTGCGGCGCCACCTCCATGATCACATAGTATTGGTTGGTCGGCGTGTAGATGGTCGAGACCTGGCGGGTGCCGAAGGCGCTGTAGAGAGCGTCCTCGATCTGCTGGGGCGTGATGCCGAGCGTGGCCGCCCGGTCGCGCTGGATGTCCACCCGCACCTGCGGACTCGTGATCTGGAGATCGGTGTTCACGTCCACGAGCTGCGGCAGCGTGCGGAACTTCGCCTCCACGTCGCGGGCCACGCGGTAGAGCTCGGCGAGGTCCGAGCCGAACAGCGAGAACTGATACAACGCCTTCGTCTGCTGGCCGCCGATGCGGATGGTCGGCGGCTGCTGCGGATAGACCAGCAGACCGGGAATGACGGCAAGCTGCTGGCGGAGCTGCTGCACCACCACCGGAGCCGGCGCACGCTGGCCCCGGGGCTTCAGGCGCACGATCATGCGGCCATTGTTGAGCGTGGAGCTGCCGCCGCCGCCGCCGATGGCCGACATGAAGGCGTCAACCGCGGGATTCTTCGCGAGGATGGCCGCAGCCGCCTGCTGGTGGCGCGCCATCTCGTCGAAGGAGACGTCCTGGGCGGCCTCGGTGAAGACGGTGAGCAGACCAGTATCGTCGGTCGGGATGAAGCCCTGCGGCAGGATGCGCGCGACGAGCACGGTCAGCACCACCATGAGGCCGGCCACGCTCACGGTGGCCACGCGGTGGTGCAGGCAGAAACGCAGCGAGCGTTCATACGCCGATCGCATGGCGGCGAAGCCGCGCTCGGAAAGCTGGAAGAGCCGTCCGTGCAACTCGGTGCCGTCGGCCGCCCGGTGCGGATGTAGAAAGCGGCTGCACAGCATCGGCGTGAGGGTGAGCGACACGAGGCCCGACACAAGGATGGCCGCGGTGATCGTCACCGCGAACTCGTGCAGCAGCCGGCCGAGGATGCCGCCCATGAACAGCACCGGGATGAACACCGCGACGAGCGAGAGCGTCATCGACAGGATCGTGAAGCCGATCTCGCCCGAGCCTTTGAACGCCGCCTCCCTCACCGGCAGCCCCCGCTCGATGTGACGCACGATGTTCTCGAGCATGACGATGGCGTCATCCACCACGAAGCCGACCGAGAGCGTGAGCGCGAGCAGCGAGAGGTTGTCGAGCGTGTAGCCGCAGAAAAACATCACCACAAAGGTGCCGAGCAGCGCCATGGGGATGGCGACGCCGGGAATGACCGTCGCCGGCACGGTGCGCAGGAAGAGAAAGATCACCATCACCACGAGCGCGATCGCCAGCACGAGCGTGAACCGCACGTCGGCGACCGATTCGCGCACGGCCGCCGACTGGTCGCGCAGCACGGCGAGGTACACCGACTCGGGCAGCTGTTTCTGAAAAGCGGGGAGGAGCGCGCGCACCCGGTCCACCACTTCCACGGTGTTGGTGCCGGGCTGCTTCTGGATGGCGAGCACGATGGCGCGGGCGCCCCGGCCGCCCTCGTAGTACCAGCTCGCCACGCGGTTGGCTTGCACGCTGTCGATGACCTCGGCGAGCTCCCCCAGCCGCACCGGCGCCCCGTTGCGGTAGGTGACGACAATATTGCGGAATTCGTTGACGTCGGCCAGCTGGCCGGTGGCCACGACGGTCAGGGCCTGGTGTGGTCCGTCGAGCAGGCCGGTCGGCAGGTTGACATTGTGCGCGTTGAGCGCCGCCTGCACTTGGCTGATGGCAATGCCGCGGCTGGCCAGCAGGCGCGGATCGAGCCGCACGCGCAGGGCGTATTTCTGCGCGCCGAAGACCTGCACCTGTGACACGCCGTCCACCATGGAAATGCGCTGCGTGAGCGTCGTCTCGGCATATTCGTCCACGTCCGACAGCGGCAGCGTGGGCGAACTCAGCGCGAGAAAAAGCACGGGCTGGTCGGCGGGGTTCGTCTTGCGGTAGGACGGCGGCGCCGGCATGTCCGTGGGCAGGCGGCGCTGCACCGCGGCGATGGCGGCCTGGACGTCCTGCGCCGCGGCATCGATGTTGCGTTCGAGCGTGAACTGCAGCGTGATCTGGGTGGAGCCGATCGTGCTCGTCGAGGTCATCGAATCGATGCCCGCGATGGTGGAGAACTGCTGCTCGAGCGGCGTGGCGACGGCGGAGGCCATCGTCTCCGGCGTGGCGCCGGGCAGGCTGGCGCCGACCACGATGGTCGGAAAATCGACGTTGGGCAGGTCGCTCACCGGCAGCAGCCGGTAAGCCATCACGCCGAATACGCATAACGCCGCGCTCAGCAGCGTGGTCATGACCGGCCGGCGGATGCAGAGTTCGGGAAGATTCATGAGCTGCTGGAATCAGGAATCCTGTTTCGGCGCGGCGGTTTCGGCCGTGGCTGCCTCGCCGGCACCGGGCACCACCAGCGGCTTGATCTCGACTTTCGCCCCGGGCACCAGGCGCAATTGCCCGTCGGTCACCACGGTCTCGCCGGCCTTCACGCCGGAGCGGATCACGATCAGACCGTTGGCCGAGCGGCCGGTCTGCACGGCGCGCAACTCGACGGAGCGGTCCGGTTTCACGACAAAGACCTGGCTGCCGCGCTGGCCGGTCTGCACGGCGGCGGCCGGCACGAGCACGGCATTGGTCTCCGCGCCCAGCCGCGTGACAATGTCGACGAACTGGCCGGGCCAGAGCGCGCGGTCGGCGTTGGCGAAGACGGCCTTGAGCACGATGGTGCCGGTGGTGGCATCTACGGCGTTGTCGATGAAATCGAGCCGGCCTTCGACCGGCGTACCCACGCCGTCGTGCGGGCTCGCGGTGACGGCGACCGCGCCTGCGGCCAGGGCCGCGCGCAGGCTGGCCAGCGACGCCTCGGGCACGGCATAGGCGACCGCAATGGGCGCGAGCTGGTTGATGGTGACCAGCGAGGAGCCGCTGTCGTTGGCCTTCACCAGCGCGCCCTCATGGAGGTTGAGCTGGCCGGTGCGGCCGGCGATGGGCGCGCGGATCTCCGTGTAGCTGAGCTGAAGCTCGGCATTGGCGACGGCGGCCTCCTTGGATTGCACCTGGGCCTTGGTCGTTTCCACGTCCGTCAGGAGTTGTGCGAGCTGTTCCTTGGAAATGGCCTGCTGCTGGTCGAGTTGCTGGTAGCGTGCGGCTTCCACCGCGGCATGCTCGGCCTGGGCGCGGGCGTTGACCAGATCGGCGCGCGCGATGCGCAGGTAGTTCTCAAAGGGCCGGCGGTCGAGGGTGATGAGCAGGTCGCCCGCCTGCACTTCGTCGCCCTCGAGGAATTTAATCCGGTCGATGACGCCGTCCACCTGCGACTTGACCGCCACCGTGCGCAGGGACTGCACGTTGCCGATGGCGCTTTGCGTGATCGGCATCGTCTGGAGCACCGCACGCCCGATTTGCACCGGCACGGGGGGTGCGCCCTGACCGGCGGAGGTCCGGGCGCGGCCGCACCCGGCGGCGAGCAGCGCGATGGCCAGGCCGGCCAAACCCGCGGCGCGAACGGTGCGCGACCAGTCAGCGGACCGGCTGGAATTCGTGAGAGATGGCATGAACTGAAGGTACGCCCTCGGTCCGCGCCCGGCTAGCAAGAAGATTGCGTTTGACCAGCCGCAGGTCGTCGATCAACGCCTCCTGCCGCTCCGGCGAAATGCCGGCGAAATATTCATCGCGCAACTGAGCCGTCAGCTGCTGCAGCCGCACCAGCGTGCTGCGGGCCCGCGGGTGCAGGTGCAGCCGGTAGGCGCGTCCGTCCGACGCATCGTCCCGGCGCTCCAACCAGCCCGCCGTCACCAGCCGCTCGACGTGCCGGCCCACGGTGGACGCCTCCATGCGCATGGCTTGGGCCAGCTCGCGCTGCAGGCAGCCTTCCTGCAACGCCACCTGACGGAGCACCAGCCATCGGGCGCGCGTCAGACCGAGACTCGCCTGCTGCACCCGCCGGTCGGATTCGCGCCGGAGCAGATAGCCCAGGTCGCTCAGGAGGAAATCCAGTTCCGTTTCGTGATTGGAGGCAGTGACAGGCATGAAGGAGGGAAGCTAAGCTCGGTGACCCGTTTCGCAAGTGACGCGCCGGAGAAGCGGCCGGTTTCCGGGTGCGCCGATGCTTGCCCCGGCCGGGGCGGTGCGCAGACTCCGGTCATGCCCCGGTTCGTGCTCTCCCTCGATCAAGGCACGACGTCATCGCGCGCCGTTGTCTTCGACCGGTGCGGCCGGGCTCGTGCGATTGTCCAGCAGGAGTTTCCGCAATTTTATCCCCGGGCCGGCTGGGTCGAACACGACCCGGGCGACCTGTGGGCCAGCACCCGCCGCGTGGCGCTGGCCGCCGTCGCCGAGGCCAACCTCACCGGCGCCGATATCGCCGCCATCGGCGTGACCAACCAGCGCGAAACCACGCTGCTCTGGGAACGCCGCACCGGCCGGCCGGTCGCCCCGGCCATCGTGTGGCAGGACCGCCGCACCGCCGACGCCTGCCGGAGGCTCAAGGCGCGCGGCTGCGAGCCGCTCTTTCGTCGCCGGACCGGCCTGCTGCTCGATCCCTATTTCAGCGGCACGAAACTCGCCTGGCTGCTCGACCGCGTGCCCGGCGCGCGCCGGCGGGCGGGACGCGGTGAACTGGCCTTCGGCACGGTCGACACCTGGCTGCTCTGGCAGCTCACCGGCGGCCGCGTGCACGCCACCGATGTCTCCAACGCCTCGCGCACCCTGCTGCTCAACCTCCGCACCGGCGACTGGGACGACGAGTTGCTCCGCGTCCTGCGGATTCCCCGCGAGGTTCTGCCGGAGGTGCGCGCGAGCAGCGAAGTTTACGGCGAAGTCACCACGCTGCCCGCATTGCGCGGCGTGCCGCTCGCGGGCGTGGCGGGCGACCAGCAGGCCGCGCTCTTCGGCCAGGCCTGCTTCCGCCCCGGCATGGCGAAAAACACGTACGGCACGGGCTGTTTTTTGCTGCTGCACACCGGCGACCGGCCGGTCGTGTCGCGCCACAATCTGCTTACCACCGTTGCGTGGAAGCTCGGCGGGCGGATCGAGTACGCCCTGGAAGGCAGCGTTTTCATCGGCGGCGCCGTCGTGCAATGGCTGCGGGACGGACTCGGGCTCATCGCCCGCTCGGCCGAGGTCGAGGCGCTCGCCGCCCGGGTGAGGGATAGCGGCGGAGTCTATCTTGTGCCGGCCTTCGCGGGACTGGGCGCGCCGCATTGGGACGCCGCTGCGCGCGGCGCCATCGTCGGCCTGACCCGCGGCAGCAACGCCGCGCATCTCGCCCGCGCCGCCCTCGAGAGCATCGCGTTCCAGAGTGCCGATCTGCTCACGGCGATGGAGGCCGACGCGCGGCTCCGCCTCCGCGAACTTCGCGTCGATGGCGGCGCGACGGTGAACAACGGACTCATGCAGTTTCAGGCCGATCTGCTGCGCGTGCCGGTGGTGCGGCCGCGCACGATCGAGACGACCGCCCTCGGCGCGGCCTATCTGGCGGGCCTGGCGGTCGGTTTCTGGAAGGATCGCGACGAGATCGCCGCCCTCTGGCGGGCCGAGCGCACCTTTGTGCCCCGGTCCTCGGCCGTGGTGATGCGTCGGCTGCATGCCGGATGGCGGCGGGCCGTCGAGCGGGCGAAGGCGTGGGACCTGCCGGGAAACCGGTAAGCATCGGCGGGGAACGACTCACGCCCGCCTCCCGCCGATGCGTGCGCTCTCCCCGGCAGCGCGCCCGATTTGTCCACCCGTGGGGTGCTTCCTCTATTGCCACAGTTGCGAAAAATCGCAGCATGGCGTTCGGAAAACTCGCCTCCTCCATGAAACCTCGCTTGCTCGCTCGCGCCCTGCCCGGCGCGCTGGTGTCTGTCTTCCTCATTCTGGCGTGTGTCCTCCGTGGAGCGGACGCCGACACTGCACCTCTTCACGCCAAGGCCGAGAAAGGCAACGCCGTCGCCCAGTACAATCTCGGGCTTGCCTATGCCGAGGGCCGGGTGGTTCCGGAGGATCTCATCGAAGCCTACGTCTGGCTCAGCCTTGCCGCTGAGAACGGCACCACCGGCAAGGCGCTCGGCGTGCTCTTGGGTGAGATGTCGGCCGACCAGCTCGCCGCGGGGAAAATCCGGCTGAGCGAGCGCCGCGCCGCCATGCCCAGCGTTGTTTCCCTCCATCCGCCCGCGACGGTCCGCGTCGCCGCGGCCGCCGCTCCCCCGGCGAGCGAGGCCGCCCCGCCGGTGCCGTCCGCGCAGGAAGCGCCGGCTCCGGCGGCGGATCGCCTGGCGGCACTGGAACGGGAGTTCGCCACGCTGCGCGACGAGAAGACGAAGCTGGACCAGGACGCCGCGTCGGTTTTGGCGGAGTTGAATGGCGCGAAAGCCGCGGCGGCCGCCGCCGAGCAGCGCGCCAACCAGGCCGAGGCCGCCCTCAGCCAGCGCGCGAAGGACATCATCGTCCTCCAGACCGAGCGCAACCAACTCCGCCAGCAACTCACCGCGATGCCGGCCGCCGTCGCGGTGGCGGTCGGCCCGTTGCAGCAGGAGCGCGACAAGCTGGCCGGGCGGCTGGCCACGGCCAATGTCGACATGCAGTCGTTGCGCGAGCGCATGGCCAAGCTCGAGGCGGAGAACGAAAAACTCCAGCCAGCCGCCGCCGGCATCACCGGCCTCCAGCAGGAACGCGACAAGCTGGCCGGCCGGCTCGCCACCGCCAACACCGACATGCAATCGCTGCGCGAGCGCATGGCGAAGCTCGAGGCGGAGAATGAAAGACTTCAGCCGGCCGCCGCCGGCAGCGCGCAGGCCGCGGCCAGTCTGGCCGCGCTTCAGCGCGAACACGATGAGCAGGCCAAGGCGCTCGCCGCCGCCCAGGTCGGCCAAATTCGCGTGGCTGATTTGACCGCCCAGCTTGAGGCCGCCCGCAAGGACCTGGCCGCGGCGCAAGGCGCCAGCACAGGCCTGACGGCCCAGGCGAAGCAGCTGACCGACGAGAAGGAATCCCTCGGGCGCCAGCTCGCGGCGAGCAGCGATGCCGCCCGTGTACTCACCGCGCTGCGGGCACGCGACGCCGAGCTCGCCTCCGCCCAGCAGAAGCTCGAAGAACAGGCGCACTCCGCCGCGCAGCAGGCCGCCGCCGCGCTGGTGAAGTCGGAGGAGCAACGCCGCGCGGCCGAAGCGAACGCCGCGGAGAAGAGTGGGCAGCTTGCCGCCCTCACGTCCGGGCAGGACCAACTGCGGCAGCAGTTGAACGATTTGCGCCGGCAGAACACGGAGCTGGCCGGCGCGCGGGAGAAACTGGAGAATCAGCTTCACGAGGCGGCGCAACACCGCGAGGGCGAGCAGGCCGATCTCACCGCCCGGCTCGCCGCGGCGACCAAACAAACGGACGGCCTGCAAAAGGAAGTTGCCGACACGAGCCAGCGCCTGCGCGAAACACAGGCGAAGCTAGCCCAAGGTCAGGCCGAGCTGGACTCCGCCCGCCAGGCGTTGGCCGCCGGCGAACCCAAGGCGAAGGACGCCGCGAAGCTCGCGGCGCAAGTCGCCTCCGTCCAAAAGCAGCTTGAGGGAATGCAGGCGGAACGGGACAATCTCCGCACGCGCAACGCCGAGCTGGCCGCCGCCAGCCAGAAACTCGAGGGGCCGGCGCATGCGGCCGCGCAACAGGCCGGGGACAAATCGGCCGCGGCGCTGGCCGAAGCCCAGAAGCAACAACAGGCGCTGGAAGCCGACCTGGCCAAACAGGGTCGCCAGGTGGTCGACTTGGAGAAGGAGCGCGACCAGCTCCGCGGCCAGCTCGCATCGGTGGATGCCGCCAAAACCGCCGCCGCACAGCAGGCGGACGAGGCCGCCCGCTTGAAGACCGCCGTGGCCGACGCGGAACAGCGCGCCAAGCAGGCCGAGACCGCCCTTGGTCAGCGTGGGAAGGACATCATGGTTCTCCAGACAGAATTGCAGAACGCGCGCCGCGAGCGCGACGGACTCAAGGCAGCGCAGGCAGCGACCGTCCCGACGGCCGCGGTCGCGGAACAGAATCGCCGCGAGCTCGAGGGATTCCGCCAGCAACTGGAAGCCTCGCGCAAACAAGTCACCGACGTGGGCGCGGAGCGCGACAGCCTCGCCGCCCAGGTCAAGCAACTCACGGACGAAAAGGCGGTGGTCGCGAAGACCGACGCGCAGCGCCAGGCGTTGGCGGTCAAAGCCGCGGATCAGGACAAGCAACTCGCCGCGCTCACTACGCAGGTCACGCAATTGACCGCGGAGAAGGCCGCGCTGGCCCAACAGGTGAGCAAGAGCAGTGACGCCGGGCGCGAGCTGGCGGCGTTGCGGGCGGAGGTGGCGCAGAGCGAAACCGAGCTGAACACGCTGCGTGCGCGCAGCACCGAGTTCGCTGCCGCCAACCAGAAACTCGACGAGCAGGTCCGCGCCGCCGGGCAGCAAGCCGGAGAAAAATCGGCGGCGGTGCTCGCGCAGGCCGAGGCGCGACGTCAAGCGGCCGAGGCCAAGGTGGCCGAGCAGTCCAGGCAACTCGCCGCGCTCACGACCGAGCGCGATGGTTTCGCCGCGCAAGCGAAAGAGCTCGCCGAGATCAAGACGGCGCTCGCGAAGGCCGGCGACCAACGTCAGGCGCTTGAAGCCAAAGCGGCTGAGCAGGGTAAGCAGCTCGCCGCGCTCACGACCGAGCGCGACCAGCTCCGCCAGCAGCTCGCGTCGGCCACCGGTACCGCGAAGACCGACGTCTCCGGTCTGAAGGATCAGGTGGCCGCGTTGACCCAACAGCTGGAATCCGCGCGCAAGGAATTCGCGACGACCAAGGATTCAGGCGCGGAGCTCACCGCGCAGGTGAAGCAGTTGACCGCCGACAAGGACGCCCTCAACCGCCAGCTCGCCGACCGGGGCGACGCGGCGGCCCGTCTCGCGGCGATCACGGCCCAGCTGGACGGCGCGCAGAAAGAACTGCTTACGCTCACGAACAGCAACGGCGGGCTCACTGACAACGTTCGCCGGCTCACCGCGGAGCGCGACCAGTCCCGGACGCAGGCTGCGGCGGCAGAGGCGGCGAAGGCTGAGACCGTCCGTTTGCAGGATCAGGTGGCGGCGCTCACGCGGCAGCTTGACGCGACGCACAAAGACCTCGCATCGGCCCAGAGCGCCACCGCCGGTCGCGTCGAGGAAAGCACCCGCCAGGTCGCCGACCTCAACACCCAGCTTCAACAGACGAAGCAGGAGCTCGGTCAACTGCGGACACAGAACCAGTCGCTGGCCGAGGCCAATCAGCGTCTGGAGCGCCAGGGCCGCGGCAATGCCGGCGCCGCCCGCCAGCTCGCGGAGGCGCAGGCCACCGGCGACCGCCTGCAGAAGGAGAATGCCGACCTGCAGTCTGAACGCACTTCACTCACCGCCCGCCTGGCCCAAACCGCTGCTGCGACCACGGCCACCACGGTCCCGGCCGCCACCGGTTCGGCCGACGAGGTGGCACGCCTGAAGGAGCAGCTCCATCTGTCCGATGAGAAGGTCGAGATGACGGTGCGCAGTTTTGCGCTCGTTCAGCAGGAGAACGAGCAGCTCAAGAAGCAGATCGCCCAGTCTGAGGACACCTCCAAGCGCGCCACGGACGCGGAGGCCGCGCTCGCGAAGGCGCAGCAGGAGCTGACTCCTTTGCGCCAGGCGGCGGAGCAGAGCGCCACCGAGGCCGCTGCGATGCGGACGCAGCTTGCCAGCGCCACGCAGAGCGGAGAGAGCAGCAGCGCCGATGTCACCCGCTTGAACGGCGAACTGGCGGCGGCGCGCGCCGCCTTGATCAGGGCTTCCACCGAGGTCGTTTCCATGCGCGAGGTCGTGCGGCAGACGCAGAACAACAGCGCAGTTCTCGTCACCGAGAATGCGCGACTGAAGACCGCGCTGGCCCTGGCCGGCAGCGCCGTGCCTGCAGTTTCAGGCGGCGCCGTCCAGCCGATGCGTCCAACTCCGGTCGCGGTGTCCGCCGCCGCGCCCGCACCGTCCGCCCCGGCGCCGGTGGCACAGCCGCCCGCGCCGCGCACGCATCGCGTTGCGGCCGGCGACACGCTTTCGCGGATCAGCAGCCGGTACTACGGCACGTCGCTGCGCTGGCAGGACATCTACAACGCCAACCGCGACAAACTCCGCAACCCCGACGTCCTGCCGCTCGGCGTGGAGCTGAAGATTCCGTGAGGCGTTTGCTACAGCCGCAGCGAGCGTAAAACAAACACGCTGATTAAAAGGCTAGCGGACTGACCCCATTCGACCCCCCTAGATCCTTCGCTACGCTCAGGATGACAAACAGCAAGCACGACGGTTTCAAGACGCGCCCTAACTGTTGACAAGTTATGAGGGGAAGGTGCGCAGGGATTGTAGCCGGAGATCGGAGGCGGAGGGGGTCGAGAGGCGCAAGGAGTCGGTCTGCGCGGGTGCGGATCGGCGCGGTCGCTGGTAGGGTGGGTGCGCCGGGCGATAATGTCCGGCCGAATTATGCGCCGAACCAGACGCTGGCGGGCCGGCTGAAAAACTCTTCCAGCTTCACGCCGCCCGCGCCGATCAGCCACGTCTGCGCCTTGGGGTAGCGCCGCTTGAAGGCCGGCAGCCCGCTGACCCGGCCGGGACGTCCGCTTTTGACCTCCAGCGCCCACACCTGCGCGCCATGAGCCACGACGTAATCGACTTCCTCGGGGCCATCGCGCCAGTAGGTCACGCTCCAGTCGGGACCGGACAGGCCGTTGAGGAGGTGCGCACCCACGGCGTTTTCCACCAGCCGACCCCACCACGCGCCGTCGGCCATCGCCTCGCCGCGCGAACGTAGCGACAGGGCGCTGATGAGGGCGTTGTTCCAGAGCATCAGCTTGGGACTGCTGCCGCGTTTGCGGACCTGTCCCTTGGAAAAGAGCTCCAGGCCCGAGGCGAGATATGCCATTTCCAAGAGCCGGAGATAGCCGGCCAGCGTGGTAGTGTTGCCCGCATCTTGGAGCTGCCCGAGCATCTTGTTGTACGAGAACACCTGCGCCGGGAAGGTCGCCGCGAGGGCGAAGAGATGTCGGAGCAGGACGGGTTTGGTGATCGGCTGCAAGTGCAGCACGTCCCGGGACAAGACGGTTTCGATCAGCGAATCGGCGATGTAGCGTTTCCAGGCGGACTCATCGGCCACCAGCGGCGCTGCGCCAGGATAACCGCCGAAATACAACCACTCCGGCAGACTCCAGTCGAACGCCTCGCGGCACTCCGGCCAGGTCCAGTGCGGACAGCGGTGTAGGAAGAAGCGGCCGGTCAGGCTTTCGGTAACGCCCTTCTGCACCAGCAGCGCCGAAGAGCCGAGGAGGAGGGGCAGGACCGGCCCACTGGCGCGTTTTTCTTCATCCCAAAGACGTTTCACCACCTCGCTCCAGCCGGTCACTTTCTGCACTTCGTCGAGCACGAGCAGCACCTTCTGGCCCCGACCGACCGGTTGCAGGCGTGCCAGACGCCACTGCGTCTCAATCCATTCCGGTCCCGGCGGCAGCGGGGTATCCGCCGCAGCCCAGACGTGGGGCCACCGCAGGCGCGCCACGAGCTGCTGCGCCGCGGTCGTCTTGCCTACCTGACGGGCGCCGACAATGACCTGAATCAGCGGTGGCTTTCGCACGACGGCGGCGGCCAGTTCGTCCACGATGGATCGTTGGAATTCCATGTCCCCAGCCTGAAAGGATGCCCATGATTTGTCAATTTTACTCAGCCGTTGAGTAATTTTACTCAATCATTGAGTAAAAATAAAGACAGGAGAATCACCCCTAGGGGTCAGTGCTAGGATTTGAATCGGCTCGCGGGCAGGTGGTCAGAGCCGGGCCGAGGACCACGGAGGGCGTGAACGCGCCGGGCGCTGCTGGCCAGCAGCGCGCTTGGTGCATCCCATGCATCGCCCAATCGCGCTTCATTCGCCGGCCTTTCGTCTTGGGCCCCAACCGCGGCGAGGCATGACCTCGCTTTCGTCCCCAGGCGGCGGTTCCGGCAACATGTCAACTAATAGTTGACATGTCACCAAGGGCGCACACGGGGAACTGGCTCCGGGAATCAGGGGCGGAATGGGACCAGTGTCGGTGCGGCCCGTGGGCGGATGCGTCCCAAGTTCTAAAGCGGCCCAAGATTGGAGGGCGTCGGTCCGATCGGGCCTGTATCGGCACGGAGAGGGGTCTTAGCCGGAACGATGCAGTAGGAAGTTGATTTCACGAGGGGAAAAGGGGTTCACGCTTGGAGCGATTCTATTGCATGGCAGTTGGGCGGGGCAGT
>JBGOXZ010000021.1:0-15744 GCA_041479395.1 Opitutaceae bacterium | reverse complement strand
GCGCCCACTGCCGACGCTCGCTCCGGCCCATCGGCGCGACCAGGTCACGCAAAAATCGCCCGAGCCGCCCACGCATCCCCGACAGTTGCTTCTCGGTCATGCCGGCAACGTGCGGAAAACCCTCGACAAGAGCAACCATTTACTTAACGAAGTATTACTAGGCCGCGCCCAGAAACCGCTCGATGCGCCGGAGCACGCGGTCGCGGCCGAGTACGCGCAGCAAGCCGTAGAAGGTCGGCCCGACGCCGGTTCCCGACACCGCGATGCGCCCCGGATGAATGTAGTCGCCGATGCCGAGACCGTTCTTGGCGGCCAGCGCCTGTACCGTTCCCTCCAGCGCGGCGTCGCTGGAGAAGTCGGCCGCCTGGAGCGCCGCGGCGAGTTCGCGCAGACGCGCCTTGGGATCGCCTTTGCCCATCACCTTGTCGCGCGCCTGGGGATCGATCGGGAAATCTTCGGTGAAGAAACAGGCCGTGTAGGCCGGCAGCTCCTCGATCGCCTTCACCTTGGGCTGGCTGAGCAGCATGACCTCGCGGAAGTAAGCCTCATCCGCCGACAAGGCATTCGCCCGCGGCGCGGCGGCGGCAGATGCGCCGGCCGGCGGCCGGGCAAAATATTCCCGGGCGAGTTTCACGTAGCGCTCCGGCGGCAATTCGAGCAGGTAGGCCATGTTCATGTGCGCCAGCTTCTTCTCGTCGAAGCGCGCATTTGTCTGGTTGATGCCGGGCAGGTCGAAGCGGCGGATCACCTCGGCAATCGGCATCTTCTCGCTGTCGTCCTTCGGCGACCAGCCGAGCAGGCAGAGGAAATTGACGAGCGCCTCGGGCAGAAATCCGCGGCGCTGGTACTCCTCGACGAGCGCGCCCTGGTCGCGCTTCGACATCTTGCCCGGCCCGTTCTGCTTCAAGATGAGTGGAATGTGCGCATACACCGGCAGCGGCGCACCGAACGCCTTGAACAGCTCGGTGTGCTTGCTCGTGTTCGACAGATGGTCCTCGCCGCGGATCACGTGCGTGATGCGCATCGTGATGTCATCGACGACATTCACGAAGTGGAAAACCGGGTTGCCGTCGGAGCGCACGATCACGAAATCCTTCTCCTCCGTCCGTTCGACGCGGCCGCGGATGGCATCGTCGATGACCTGCGGCTCGCCGGAGATCCTGAAATAGACCGCACCATCCTTCTCGTAGGTGCGGCCCGCGGCCTGCAGCCGCCCGAGATGCTCGCGGTAGATGGACGCCCGCTCACTCTGGCGATAAGGGCCGAAATCACCGCCCACCCGCGGGCCCTCATCCCAATTCAGGCCGAGCCACGTCAGGCTGTCATAGATGATGTTGAGAAACGTCTCGGTGTTGCGCGCCTGGTCCGTATCCTCGATGCGCAGGACGAAGACCCCGCCCGTGTGGCGGGCGTAGAGCCAGTTGAACAACGCCGTGCGGGCGCTCCCGATGTGGAAGAACCCGGTCGGGCTGGGGGCAAAACGGACGCGGATCTGAGACATAAGTTGCGACAGAAGGAACGAATTGGGCCGGACGAACTGGGGTCGAGAAAGCGATCATCGTGTTAATTCTGTCAATTCTGTCAAAGAATCCCCAAAGCTGCAGATGGCATGGCTGCCGTCTCACCGCTCCACCCAGCCGGTTTCGATCGCGAATTCTCCGCCGCCGCACGCGCAGCTGGTTTCTCGGCCGAGCAGTTCGGTGAAGTGCAAGGTTACCCGCTGGCCGCTTACACCAGGCCCAGCCCCGCTCCGCGCCCGCGCATCTACCTTTCCGCCGGCATTCATGGCGATGAATCCGCGCCGCCGCGGGCCCTGCTGCAGTTGCTCGAACAGGGATGCTTCGACGAAAGATGTGGGTGGTTCATCTGCCCGCTGCTCAACCCGGCCGGTATGGCGGCCGGCACGCGCGAAAATCACGAGGGCCGCGACCTCAATCGCGACTACCGCGCGCTCCAGACCGCCGAGATCAAGGCCCACGTGGGCTGGCTGCGGCGGCAGCCGCCGTTCGATCTCACGCTCTGCCTCCACGAAGACTGGGAGTCGCCCGGCTTCTATCTCTATGAGCTCAACCCCGACCACCGGCCCAGCCTGGCGGAACCCATCGTCGAGGCGGTGAGCCGGGTCTGCCCGCTCGATCTTTCCGCGACCATCGACGGCCGGCCCGCCCGGGGTGGCATCATCCGGCCCGACGACGATCCGACGAAGCGCGAGCTTTGGCCCGAAGCCATCTACCTGCGCGCCCATCACACCCGGCTGAGTTACACGCTGGAGACACCCTCGGCCTGCCCCGTGCCGCAGCGCATCAAGGCCCACACAACCGCCGTCACCACGGCCGTGCACGCGCTCCTGCAAAACCCAGCGCCTCGGTCCGGCTGAGCCGCAAATCCGCGGCAAAAGATCGCGCCGTGCGCGCCGGCTGGCGCCTTTCGCCAATTTCCCGCTTGCGCCACAGGGAAAAAACCGAAAAAACTAACCACTTCCCTCTGCGCATGGGCGCGCTCTGGGACCTACCGTCAGACCCCCGCCAACCCAGCCTGCATGCACAGTTTCTCCGAGCAATGTCTCGACATGGCCCGCTCTATGCTGGGCCAGAATCTCGACTCGATCAATCCCGACGGCACCGTCACCCCCGTTTCCGGCGAACATCCCCGCCCCGACGAACCCGGCCACGTCGCCTTCGCGCTGGGCGAATTTTATCGGGCCACCGGCGAGACCACGCTCAAGGACCACGACCTCATCGACCTTGTCGCGCGCTGCGTGACCGCCCAGGTCTTCACCGACCCGCCCGCTGAGAACGGCCTCGCCTACGCCGCCCTCGGCTTGCTGTGCTTCGGCCCCTCCAAGGAACGCAACCCCGTCTGGGAGCGGCTCGTGGATGAGACCCGGCTGCGACTCGACAAGATGCTGCTGCATCGCAGCGACTACGACAACCACTGGCAGGCGTTCAACGTCGCCAAGGCGGTCTGCCGGTTCAGCTTCGGCCTGTCGAAGAAGGATGAGACCAGCCGCCTGATCGAGCGCATGGTGGACCGCATCAACCAGACCAGCTCGACCGGCTTCTTCGACGACGCCGCCAAGGGCTTCGGCGGCAACTTCAACCTTTATGGCGTGATGAGCTTCGTGTTCATCCGCTCGGCGCTGCAGCTGCATTCGAATCCCGGCGTGCGCGAGCGCAAGCTCCCCACCCTGCGCACCTATGCCGAGAAATACATCCGGATGCTGCCCGACCTCGTGCGGGCCGACGGCCTCGGCTGGGCCTACGGCCGCGCCGCCGGCGCCTACGGCCAGATGCATTGCATCAGCATCCTGCTGCAGGGACTGCGCGACGGCTGGATCGCCGACGACCAGAAGCCGCGCTATTTCGACTTCCTGCGCCGCCTCTTCTATTTCTTCTATCAGACCTACCTCGACCAGGAGCACGGTTACCTGGTCGTCCGCGACGAGGAGCGCACGGCCTACAGCACCCACACCACGCGCATGGCCAACTTCGACGGCGCGCGCTACCTCTGCCAGTGGGCGCGCCTCGCCAAGACCGTGCAGATGCCCGAAGGTCAGCCCCACCTCGAAGCCGCCCGCACCAGCGGGCGCTTCGTCATTTACGACAAATCCAACCGCAAGGAGCAGGGCCTCTTCCTCTACCGCGACGCCGACAGCGGCCTGCATGTGCAGTTGCCGCTGCTGAGCTCCGGCAGTTCGCTCACGTCCGACTCGCTGCCGTTTCCGCATTGCCCCGGGATATTCGACTGGCCGAACAACCATTACCTGCCGGTCATGCTGCCCGAGCTCACCTTTGGCGAGCAGGTCACCATCCCGGCCTTCTACGGCCAGCGCTGCGTGACCGGCCTCGGCCTGCGCAACAGCTTCTATTTCCGGTACGAGCAGCCCGAATTGATCAACACCCGGGAGGAGCTGGTCCGCGGTCTCGGCAACGTGAAGGTGCAGTGGGCCTTCACCGGCGCCAAGGTGAGCTGCGAGTTCGCCTACACGGTCAAGCAGCAGGTGACGCTCGACCAGTTCCGCTACGTGCTCTGCATCGGCGCGCCCCATTCGCGCTACCGCCTCGGCAATTCGCCCGTGCTCGGGGCGCAGGGCCATCGCTGCACCGTGCACAAAAACGACTTTCAGGCCGTCTGGCAGGAGACGGAGGTGGTGAGCAACGACGTGACCTATCGCACCAACTACGGTCGGATCCACTACCTGCAGTTTCTCCGCCGCGACCACCCGCTGGTAATGCGGCCGGGCAACGTCTACCGCCTCGCGGTGGAATTCGACCCGGACATCACGCTCGTCGAAGCGTGACACCGGCGCGTCCGGGCTGGGAGTTTTGGGTTTTGAGTTTTGGGTTCCGAGCCACCAGCGTGAAGCCATGCTGAGTCGTCGGATCATTCCCTGTTTGGACGTGACGGCGGGCCGCGTGGTCAAGGGCGTGAAGTTCCAGGAGCTCCGCGACGCCGGCGATCCCGTCGCCTGTGCGAGGGCGTATGACCAGCAGGGCGCCGATGAGCTCACGTTCCTCGACATCACCGCCTCGAGCGATCACCGCGCCATCATGCACGACGTCGTCGCCGCGACGGCGGAACAATGCTTCATGCCACTCACCGTCGGCGGGGGCCTGCGCACGGTGGACGACATCCGCGCCATGCTCAGCGCCGGTGCAGACAAGGTCAGCCTCAACACCGCCGCGATCCAGAACCCCAATCTCGTCCTTGAGTCCGCCCACCGGTTTGGCAACCAGTGCATCGTCGTGGCCATCGACGCCAAGCGCGACCCGGGCACGACCGCCCGCTGGCGGGTCTACACCCACGGCGGCCGCAACCCCACGGAATTGGACGCGATCGAGTGGGCCAAAACCGCCGTTTCGCTCGGCGCGGGCGAAATCCTGCTCACCTCGATGGATCGCGACGGCACCCAGGCCGGCTATGACATCGAACTCACGCGGCGCGTCGCGGACGCCGTCGAGGTGCCGGTCATCGCCTCGGGTGGCGCCGGTCGGCTGGAACATTTTGCCGAGGTGCTCGACCAGGGTCATGCCAGCGCCGTGCTGGCCGCCAGCCTTTTCCACTTCGGCACCTTCACCATTTCGCAGGTCAAGGCTTTCCTCGCCGGCCGCGGCATCCCGGTGCGAACGTAGGCAGACTCCCGTGACCAACGTCGTGAGAATTTGGACCATCTGCTGATCCAACGTCTCGCGGCTTCAGCTACGGTGTCTTCCCGTCGCCGAAATCCCGTTGCCAAATTCGTGAGAATTTGGATGCCCGCATGCGCTGGCCCGCGGCACAGCGGCATGATCGCCGCGACTATGGTCAGCCATTCCGTCCTTCTGCCCCTTGGCTTGCTCCGCGGCGACGCTGGTTCAGCATCAGCGCCGTCGCCCGATGACCCCGCCCGACTCCCTTCCGCGCCCGTCACCTCCTGCGCCGCCAGCCCCGCCGGAGAAATCCGGGTGGTGTCATCTGGCCGGACCGGTGGCCGCCGGCGTCATTTTGTCGGTTTTCTGGCTCGTCCTCGTCGCCAGCACGCGTGACAAGAGCCTGACATTCGATGAGAGCGGCCATGCCGCCGCCGGCTTCACCTACTGGAAGTTCAACGACTACCGGTTCGATCCCGAAAACGGCAACCTGCCGCAGCGAGTCATCGGCCTACCGCTGGTGTGGCGCCACGACCGGCTTCCATCCACGGAATCGGAGGAATGGCGCACGGCCGAAAAATGGAGTTGGGCCTACCGGTGGTTCTACCAACTGGGCAACGACGCCGAGGCCATGATCCGGTGGGGGCGGGCGGCGGGCGCGGTCTTCGCCGTCGCGCTCGGCGCGCTGGTGTGGCTCAGCGCCCGCCGATTGTTCGGACCTTGGGGCGGTCTGCTCGCGCTGCTGCTCTTCGTGCTGGATCCGGCGATCCTGGCCAACGGGGCATTGATGACCGCTGATACCGCCTGCGCCCTGTTCTTCCTCGCTTCCACCCTGGGTCTGTGGGCGATGTTGCAGCGCGTCACGGTCGGACGGGTGTTGCTGAGTTCCCTCGCGGTGGGCGGTCTATGCGTCACCAAGGCCTCGGCCGTCCTGATCGTGCCGGTGGCGCTCATGTTGGTGATCGTGCGTCTCCTCTCGAATCGGCCGCTGCCGATAGAAATCGGTGCGCCGCGCGAACTGACCCGGCGCCCCGACCAGGCGCTGGCCTTCACCGCGGCCGGCGCCGCGCATGTCCTGGTCGCGCTGGTCGCGATCTGGGGCTTCTACGGCTTCCGCTATGCTGCCTTCGCGCCGACCCTGCCGGGTCACACCTGGCAGACCGACCCGTGGGAATTTGTCCTCGAAAAGCCCGGACCGGACGTGGTGCTTGATCAGCTCCGGCTGGATCCGCCGCGGCGGGAGCAGGCCGCGCAATTGCTGGCGCAGGCCGACGCGCACCCCGACCGTTGGACTCCGGCCACGCTCGCCGCGGTGCGAAATCTGGGCGCGCCCTTGCTCGATTCCGCAGAGAAGCAGCGTCTCGACGCGCTGCTCGCGGCGCCGCCGGCCGCGCTGGTACCCCGAACCATCGACCTTCTCCGCCGGCACGAACTCCTGCCCGAAGCTTACCTTTACGGCCTTGCGCACGTCTGGCGCTACGCGCACGTGCGCGCCTTGTTCTTCAACGGCGGGTTCTCGTTCCGTGGCTCCCCTTGGTTTTTCCCGTATGCGTTTCTGGTCAAGACGCCGCTGGCCCTCTTCGGCGCGATCGGGCTGGCGCTGGCGGCGGTGCTTACGCGCCGCGGCAGGTCATGCTACGAGACCATCCCGCTGTGGACGCTCCTGGTCGTGTACTGGGCGGCAGCGGTCTTCAGTCATCTCAACATCGGTCACCGCCACATTCTCGTCACTTATCCGCTGCTCTTCGTGCTCTGCGGCGCCGCGGCCGGCTGGATGACCAACCCATTGCAGTCCGCGCTTCCGCGCCTTGCTCGAGCGGCCTGCGTGACGCTGGCGCTCTTTCTGGCCGCGCACGCCGTCGAAACCCTCCGCTGGTTTCCCAACTACCTGGCCTACTTCAACGGCATCGTCCACCCGGCCCGCGCCTACCGGCACCTCGTGGACAGCTCGCTGGACTGGGGACAGGACCTTCCCGGCGTGAAGCGCTATATCGCGCAGCACCTGCCGGGCGAGCCGGCCTATCTCTCCTATTTCGGCACCGCCAGCCCCGCCTACTACGGCATCCCCGCTTCCCCGCTCTATTCTTACGTCGACCTCGGGCAGAGACCGCCGCTGCAGCTGTTGACCGTTCCGGCTGACGCCGACATTCCCGCGCTGCTGCGCCAGCATCCCGAATATGATCCCGACGTCGTCGGTCTCGCGCGTGAAGGCGCCACCGCGCGGGTGCTGCTGGTTAAGAAAGCCTCCGCCCTGCGCCTCACCGGCGGCACCTACCTCATCAGCGCGACCATGCTCCAGCCGGTGATGAACTGGCGGGGCGCTTGGGGACCGTGGAACGCGCGTTACGAGGCCGCCTATCAGGCGGTGTCCAAACTCGTGCGGCCGTTGCTGAACGATGATCCCGGGGTGCGCCGCGCCGCCCTGCCGCAACTCCAGGCACCGCAATGGCTGACCGCATTGAATGACTTCGACGAGCTCCGCTTCATGCGACTCGCCGCCTTTCTGCGCCAGCGCGAGCCTGACGACACCGTCAACTACTCCATCCTCGTTTACCGGCTCACCGACGCCGATCTCGACGGCGCGCTGCACGGGCCGCCGCCCGAACTGGGACCGGACCTGCCGACGCTGCTCTCCGCCAAGGAGCCATGACCGACCGAAACCACATGTCCGCAGACACTCCGACGGTTGAGGACCCTTCCTTCGGCGCCACCCGCCGCCGCACCCGCCTGATCGCGGTTCTTCTCATCGTGGGGGCGGCGCTGGCCGTCTACCACAACAGCTTCAGCGGACCGTTCATCTTTGATGATGTCCACGCCATCGTCGAAAACCCCACGATCCGCGATCTTCGCACCGCGCCGTTTCCGCCCGTGGGCAGCGGCCTGACGGTCAGCGGACGTCCGCTGCTCAATCTCTCGTTTGCCATCAACTATGCGCTCGGCGGCACCAGCGTCCGGGGTTACCACATCCTCAATCTCGCCCTGCACATTCTGGCCGGCCTGACACTCTTCGGTGTCGTGCGGCGTACCTTGGAGAAGGTAGGGCGGGTTATCCCTAACCCGCCGCCAGTGGCTCCGAGTGTGCCCAGCCGGCGCGCTGGGAACAACGCGCCCTACCCCCTCGCTTTCGCCATTGCCCTCCTCTGGACCGTCCATCCGCTCCAAACGGAGTCCGTGACCTACATAGTGCAGCGTGCCGAGTCGCTGGTGGCGCTGTTCTACCTGCTCACGCTGTACGCTTTCGTTCGCGGCGCCGATTGTCACGTAATACGTGACAATCATGCCGGGCGCCCCTCTGGCCCCAGCGGAGGTTGTCACGTATTAAGTGACAAACCGGTTCAGCGTTCCTCTGACCATCCGCGCATTGGTCACATATCAAGTGACATGCCGCTCGAGGCGCCGCGCAGAATCTGGTTCATGCTTTCGGTCGTGGCCTGTCTGCTGGGCATGGCGAGCAAGGAAGTGATGGCGACCGCGCCGCTGCTCGTTCTGCTGTACGACCGCACGTTCATCGCCGGTACTTTCCGCGAGGCGTGGCGGCGGCGCCGGCCGGTTTATCTCGGACTCGCCAGCACGTGGCTCCTGCTCGCCGCACTCGTGGTGGCCGCCGGCGGCCGCGGCCACACCGCCGGATTTGGCGCCGGGATGGATTGGCGCGCCTACGCGCTCACGCAATGCCGCGCTCTGCTCCTCTACCTGAAGCTGTCGGTCTGGCCGCACCCGCTGGTGCTCGACTACGGTGACGGCGTGGTAACCAATGTTGCCGCGGTGCTGCCGCAGGTGCTCGCACTGGCGGGACTGGTCGCGGGAACAATCGTGTCGTTGCGCTCCGCACGCTGGCGCTGGCTGGGCTTTCTCGGCTGCTGGTATCTCGCCATCCTCGCGCCGACTTCCAGCGTGCTCCCGGTGGCGACGCAAACCATGGCGGAGCACCGCATGTACCTGCCGCTCGCCGCCGTGCTTACGCTGGCTGTCGTCGGCCTGCATGCCTTGATCGGCCGGCGCGGTGTGTTCGTCGCCACGGCCCTCGCGGTCGCGCTCGGCGTGCTGACGGTCCGCCGCAACGGCGATTACCGCAGCGCCCTCGCGATCTGGAACGACACTGCGACCAAGTGCCCCGACAATGCCCGCGCCCATTCCGCCCTGGGCGACGCCCTGCTGCGCGCCGGGCGCGCCGCCGAGGCCATTCCGCATTACGAGCGGGCGCTCGAACTGAAACCCGACAACGGCGAGTTTCATGGGGCGATGGGCAATGCTCTCGCGGAGACCGGCCCCATCGACGAGGCGCTCCAGCACCTGACCGAGGCCGTCCGGCTCGCGCCGGCGGACGCACGCGCGCACACCAATCTGGGCAACGCGCTGCTTAAGGCCGGTCGGCTCGACGAAGCCATCCGGCAGCAGCGCGAGGCCGTGCGTCTCGATCCCACCTCGGCCGATATGCAGTTTAACCTCGCCAATTCGCTCGTCCAGACAGCCGCGCTCGCCGAGGCCGTCGTCCACTACGGCGAGGCGCTGCGGCTCAACCCCGATTTCATCGAGGCGCGTTTCAATCTTGGCAATGCCCAGGCCACGATGGGCCGGCTCGACGACGCCGTCGCCGCGTACCGTGCGGTGCTGCAGCGCGACCCGACGCTCGTGGCCGCGTGGTGTAATCTCGGCCACGCGTTGGATCAATCCGGACAGACCGCCGAGGCGGCAGCCAGCTTCGAGGAGGCGCTCCGCCGCGCGCCTGATTCTGCGGATGCGCGCGAAGGCCTCGCCCGCCTGCGCGCCGCGCCACGGTAGCCGAATTCGTGAGAATTTGGAGAGCGAGAGTCCAGAATCTCACGATTTTGGCTGCAAGCTTTACTTCAAGTTCATCCGGAATCGTAGCCAAATTCATAAGAATTTGGACCACTCAACCGGTGACCAACCGGTTGTAGATCTTCCAGAAGATTTCCCAGAAATCCGGCTGGTGTGTGTCGAGGTCAGGGTAACCGGCCACCAGCGCGTTGGAATACGGATAGTCCCGCCAGTGCGGACACAGACCAGCGCGCACCGGATTCTGCAGGATGTAGCTGCAGACCGCATTGAACGCATCACCCGTGCGTTCGCGCTGGCGCAAGACATGGTCGCAAGATTGCAGCTGGAGACGAAATGGATGCAGGGTATCATTGAAATGCCTCCGGAAGAAACGGCTGGCCAGATGCTGATTACTGGAAGACTGCAACCCCACCCATATCTGATGAAGATGGTCAGGCATGAGGCAATAGACAGGACAGGCCAAATGATAGCGGGCGAGCGTGTGCAGAAGGATTTCGCGAAAACGGACGTGCAGTGCTGCGTTGAGCCAGCCAGTCTCCCGCTGATCGACAGTCATCGTCCAGTGAACGAAGGCGCGACCGCAATAGTGTTCGGCAGGCAGGCGCGGCAGATGCGAGCGTCGTTTGAATGACGACGGTGGCATAGGGGAGGGGTCCAAATCCTCACGGATTTGGCTACGAAAGCAAGGCGTTCATGGTGTAGCCAAAATCGTGAGATTTTGGACCAATCCACAATCCAAACTCTCACAAGTCTGGTTACAGAATTGGCCGAACCGCAGCCAAAGCAGCCTGTCCTCCGCAGTCTTGGCGAAGGAGGAGGCGGCTCTGAAAGGAATCCAGATTCTTACGAATTTGGCTCCGCAGCACAGGCGGTATCGCCTACCGCGATTTGTCCTTCGCCCGCCCCGTCATCGGCACGAAGCGCACAGGCAGCACCGCCTGCCGCTTGACCTTGCCGCCCTGCTTGCGCAGCAGCACGAGTTCCTGCGCATAAGTCGGCCCAACCGGGATGATCATGCGACCGCCGTCCTTCAGCTGGTCGATGAGTGGCGGCGGCACGTTCTCCGGGGCACACGTCACGATGATCGCGTCAAACGGCGCGGCCTCGGGCCAGCCGAGATAGCCGTCCCCTGCCCGCACGTGGATGTTGGTGTAGCCCAAGTCCACGAGTGTGGCCTCCGCGCGCTCCGCCAGCGGCGTGATGATCTCGACGGTGTACACCTCGGCCACGATTTCCGCCAGTATGGCCGCTTGGTAGCCCGAACCGGTGCCGATCTCCAGCACGCGATCGTGTGGCTTGAGTCCCAGCTGCTCAGTCATGAACGCCACGACGTAGGGCTGTGAGATCGTCTGGCCATAGCCGATGGGCAGCGGACAGTCGTCATACGCGGCGCCCACGACCTCTTTCGGGACAAAGCGGTGGCGCGGCACTTTTCCCATCGCCCGGAGCACCGCGGGATCGCGGATATCGCGGTCCGGCGCAGCCAGCTGCTCGCCGACCATATGCGCGCGATCGGCCGCCCATTGCCCTTCCGTGCGACTGCCGTGGTTCGTTAGCCCTGGGCAGGAAGCAAGGATGCTCATCGCACAGGCCACCGTCGCAAGCGAACCTGAGCCCAACCAGTTCATGCCAGTCCGCGAGGATACGGCAACGACGGCCCGGATTCAATCCAAAGCCGCACGTCCCGGCTGCGATGCAGGCCGGCGGACTGGCGGGCACGCTGGCTACGAGGCCGGTCCGCCCGTCGCCTCCGCCTTCTTCTCCGACCCTCCCACCAGTACGCCCAGTTGCTCCCGGATTTTCACGAAGAACTCCGGGCTCAGGTCGCCCGCGGGAATCTCGTACAGCTGGTGCGTGCCCGCGTGCTCGAACAGGTTGCGCTCACCATCGGCGCTCTGCCCGCGCGGCCGCAGCCGGCGCTTCCGCTCCAGCAGGACGGCGAGGAACTGCAGCAGCGGCGTGTTGACGGGACTCGGCTCGTTCGTCGGATCCGCCAGGGTGAGGAAGAGGTTCTCCGCCGTGAGCTTCAGCAGCCGTTCCGGATTTTCGTCCTTCGGCTTCGGCTTGAAGACGTGCACCCACCGGCAGAGCACGGCGCCCTCCGGACGAAAGGTCGCGTCCTCCTCCGCGTGCAGATCGAGCCGCCCCAACTCGTTGGCAGCGCCACGGACGAGATAACTGACGATGCGGTCGCCGTCCGCAAAGGGACGATTGGAGGCGCGCGACACCGGCGCGAGCGGCTGCAGGTTCATTTCCATCGGATTTTGTGTTTACTTGGACCAGCGCCCGAGGCTAGCAAATTCCCGCCCAATTCAAACGAATCTTCGCCACGGATTCAACGGAAAGGCGCGGATGCGCGAGGCTTGCCAGTGGTATAGTCTGCCTGTCATCGCGAGCCCGGTTCTGCTGGCCAGCAGAACGGGCGTGGCGATCCAGCTCCTCGACAGGGCTCGGAGCCCTGAGCTTGTCGAAGGGCTGGATTGCTTCGTCGCTTCCGTTCCTCGCAATGACAAATTGTACCACTACCCGGAGTTCTCCCGCCTTCCTCTCCACCGCGGCCGCACGCTCTTGTGAAGGAATCTTTTTCGTGTCCTTTCGGGTAATTCGTGGTTGTAACTCCTCGACAGGATGAACGGACGCCTCATCGCCATCGGTGACATTCACGGCTGCCACGCCGAGTTCGCCGAACTGCTCGAGCGCCTCGCGCCTACGAAGGACGACCGTTTTATCCTGCTCGGCGACCTCGTCAACCGCGGCCCCGACAGCCCCAAGGTCATCGACCTCGCCCGCTCGCTCCATGCCGTCTCCCTTCTCGGGAATCATGAACTGCGGCTGCTCAACTACCGCCGCACCCAGGACAAGGAATACCTGAAGGAAAACGACGAGGAGACCCACGCCCGGCTGCGCCCGGACGACTGGGCCTACCTCGAAGCCATGCCGCTGACGCATTTTGTCGGGGAACTCGACACGGTGTTCGTACACGGCGGCTTCGTGCCCGGCCAACCTTGGCAGAGACAACCGGCCGAGATCGTCACGCGCGTGCAGGTGATCGACAAGGACGGCAGACCCCGCAAGCGCGCCGACTGCCCCGACTGTCCTCCGTGGGCCGACCTCTGGACCGGCCCGCCGTTTGTGGTCTACGGACACACGCCGCGGGCCGAGATCTACAAGCTCAAATGGTCGGTCTGCCTCGACACCGCGTGCGTGATGGGCGGCCACCTGACCGCTTGCCTGCTGCCGGAGAATCGCTTCGTGCAGGTGAAGGCGCGTAAGCAATACTACGCGCCCTGATCCGCCTTCTGGCTGAAGGCGCCCCCGCTCCTGTCATCCTGAACGAAGCGAAGGATCCACTTGGCCGCGACGAAGTCTGAAAACGGAGTCCAAATGGCTTCTTCGCTGCGCTCAGAATGGCACGCTGGCATGGATCGTTTCGCGGTACCGCCCATGACTGGCCCGCGACCTGCCTCCCCGCCGCCAGACGCCGGAACACACCTGCTCCGCTATCGACTTCTTGCTTCCTCCCCCCTTTCCCCCGATTCCCTATTCCGGTAGAAGTCTCTGATCAAGTCTCGCGCAGCTAGGTTTTGCCTTGGGTAGCGCGCTCTGCTGGCCGGCAGAGCCGGGCGCGCCGGAAGCAACGGACGCCCCAGCGGTCCATCCCTACCTGTCAGCATGATTTCCAAGCCCCGAGAAGATTACCTTTCCCCTTCCCCCTTAAACCTTACACTCGATCCCCCATGCCCGACCCCACTCCCCTCCTAACCGTCCGCGACCTGAAGGCGCTCGCGCAAGTCACCGGCCGCGCCTTCGCCGCCGTGCTGCTCGTCCGCAAGGTGGCCACCAAAACGTCCAAGAACGACAGTCCTTTCCTCTCCGTCGAGCTCGGTGACCGGACCGGCTCGTTCACCTTCACCTGCTTCAGCGACAGTCCGCAGTTCGACTTCTTCAAGAATCTCTCGGAGAGCGCCGTGGTCCGGGTCGAGGGCAGGACTGATTACTATCAGGGTCGTCTTTCGCCGCGCATCACCAAGGCCGACCAGCTCACCGAGGAGCAGCTCGCCGCACCGGGCGTGGTGGAGGACCTCGTGGAGGTCGCCCCGGAGGATCCGGTCAAGCTGTGGGAGGAGATGCTCGGATTCATCCAGGAGATCCGCCACCCCGAATTGTACAAAACGGTACAGACAGTCTTCGACGAAATCGACGACAGTTTCAAAGCCGCCCCCGCTGCCATCGCCATGCACCACGCCTACCGACACGGTCTGCTCGAGCATACCGTGCACATGGCGCGCGCCAGCCGGGTGCTGCTCCCGCTGTATCCCGAGGTGGACGCCGACCTCGCCATGGCCGGCGCGCTGCTGCACGACGTCGGCAAGGTCATCGAGTACGAGGGCACCCTCGCCACGCAGCGCAGCCGCAAAGGCATCCTGCAGGGTCACGTGGTGCTCGGCTACCAGCTCGTGCGTAAGGCGGGCCTGAAGACCAGGCTCGACGCCGACCGGCTCGAGCGCCTCGAACACATCATCCTCAGCCACCAGGGCGAACTCGAATATGGCGCCGCCGTGTTCGCCGCCACGCCCGAGGCCGTGTTTGTGTCGATGATCGACAATCTCGACGCCCGGATGGGCATGGTGCAGCGCACGCTCCGTCAAGCCGCCGAGGGCGAGGAGTTCTCCGAAAAAGTCCCCGGCCTCAACGCCCCGCTGCTCACCCGCAAACCGGATGTTTCCTCGTAGCCAAGCTCGCAAGAGCTTGGATCGCCCAGGAATCCAACCCAGGGCTTCACTGCCTTGGCTACATTCGTTCCCGTGTCGCCAAATTCGCCTGTCTGCCAAGCCGTCGCCTTCCTTGTGCAGAGTCCGATCCCGCCACAGTTTCCAGCGGCGGCGGATGTGAATCTTGACTGTAGCCGAACTCGCCTGTCCCACCATAGCTTTCAGCGACGGCGGGTGAGAGTTTGGATTACCCAAGAATCCAACGCTTCACAGCCTTGGCTACATTCGTTCCCGCATAGCCAAACTCGCGAGAGTTTGGTTGGTTGCCAATGCCGATCGCGCCCTGTGACGCATGCATGCGAGTGCGGGTAGAAAGACCTGTCTCCGCGCGAGTCGGGGGGCGGAAACGCCGAAGATGCGCGCAACAGGTAACCACCTTGTTACCTTAATCCCCTTTCGCCCCCGCGCCCGCTGTTGGAGGGTCTCCGCCGTTTCGATCGGCGAGCGGCGCGCAGATCCGGCTGGCTGCGTCCCTCGTGCAGAAGGCCTGACGATCGCTCCCCTCGCCTCCTTTTCCCGACCCGCCGCCCCCGCGGCGGGTTTTTTGTTTCCGCGCCGCCAGACCGAAGGGCACTGTGTCGCGATACCCGAGCGGCCTCACCCGCAAGAAGACCGCCGTGGACGCCACCAAGGCGTGACGCATTTTGCGCTCGCTAGTTGAAGCAACGCGCGCCGCCGGCTCGCGGATGGTCCCGCCCGGCGGCGCGCTCGCTCTTTCCGTAGCCACCAGCCCCGATCCCCCCCTCCAGCCGAACCTAAAATCGTAGAATTTCCGCGGTTGCCCCCTCGCCTCTCTCGTGCCTAGATGCCGCCGTGGCGCTAACGTGGAACCGCTTTTTGTAGTCGTCGACTGACAGGAATCTCAACATCCGCAACCTCCCCTGAATGGTCGTCGTCAAGCTGCCACTCCCCACAAACAGAGGCGGGTTGAAAGATGCGGGATCACTCTGTCCAGCTTCCCGCACATCTGCCTATCCCGCACCCCAATCTGCAGACCCACACTCTGGTCTGCCTAAACAACGTTGAACTAAGCCGCTGACGCG
>JBGOXZ010000020.1:0-16743 GCA_041479395.1 Opitutaceae bacterium | reverse complement strand
GGTACGTTGGGGGCGGTGATGCGGACGATTTCGCAGCCCACCTCCGCCAGCGCGATGCTCTGTTTCACCGTGGTGTCGATGTCCTGCGTGTCGCTGGTGGTCATCGACTGCAGGCGGATCGGGTTAGCGCCGCCCACGCCGACCGTCCCCACCTTCACTTCGACGGTGGGGCGGCGGACGGTCTGGAAACGAGACGCGCAGTAAGACATTGCGGTCTGCGGGCGGCGGGCGTTCGAACTGCTACGGCGCCGCCGGAGCGGTCTCGGGTTGGGCGGCCGGTTGCTGGGTCTCGGCGCGCTCGGTGCGCACGTCGCGGACAATGCGGCGCACATCGAAAAAGCTGACGTAAAGGATGAGTGAGAAGAGCAGCACGATGAAGACGCTCTGCGCAGTCATGATGAAACTGGCCGGGAGGGCCCGGCCGCGCAGGCGTCCGATGGTGGCAAAGAGCATGTGGCCGCCATCGAGCACCGGGACGGGCAGCAGGTTGAAGATGGCGAGGTTGACGTTCACCAGGATGGTGAACCAGAGCACGAGACGGATGTCGCTCTGGGCGGTCGCGTGAAAAATGCGCACGATACCCACGGGCCCGCTGAGCTTGGAGACATCAAGATTCGATTGGGGATTGAGGAGCCCGGCGAGCACGCGGAACGTCATGACGACGTTGTCCTGGATCTGGGTGACGGGATCGGGATAAACGAGTTCGTAACTCGACTTGAAGGTGAAGCCGAGTTCGGCGGCATCGTTCGTCCCGGAGCGCGGCGGCAGCGCGAGCGTGACTGGCCGACCGGCGCGGAGCACGGTGAGGACCACAGGGCGGTGGACGTTCTGGCGCAGATGGTCGGCGAACGCGCTTGAATGCAGCACCGGCAGACTGTCGAGGGCCACAATCTGATCGTTGGGTTGGAGGCCAGCCTTGGCCGCGGGCGAGCCGGGCGTGACTTCGCTCACGAAGAACTCCTCGGCCGGGGCGATCCCGATGCGGCGCACCCGCTCATCGCCGGCGAGGCGGGGATAGACCGTGAGCTCCAGATTCCGGCGCTCGCGTTCGATGGTGAACACCGCCTTGGGCCGGCCATCGGCCGCGCGCCCGCCGCTGGCAAAGAGCGTTTGCTGCAGGTCCGGCCAGTTGGCGACACGGTTGCCATTGATCGCGCGTACGATGTCGCCGGGCTGAAAGCCGGCCTCGAACGCCGGGCTGGGCACGCTCGATCCGTCGGGCAGCGTGATCGTTGGCAGCACCAGGCCGATCTTCGTGGTGTTGAGTTCGGCGCTGGTGGGCTGGCCGACAAACCACACGACGCAGGCGAGCAGAAACGCAAACAGCACGTTGAAAACCGCGCCGGCGACGAACACCAGCATCTTGGTGGCGTAGCTCAAGGGCGGCAGCTTCTCCAAGTCGAGTCGCGACTCGCCTTCAATCATGCTCAGGTCGGCCAGCTGCGGCAGCGCGACGTAGCCGCCGAGCGGCAGCCAGGACAGCCGGTACTCCACCCCGTCCTTGCCCCGCCAGGCGAAGATCTTGGGCCCAAACCCAATGGAAAAGCGTTCCACGTGCACGCCCCGGCGCCGCGCGACGAGGAAGTGGCCGAGTTCATGAACGAAGATGGATCCGCCGAAGAACAGAATGATCAGGAAGACCGACCAGAGGTCAGAGACCACGGACTGGAACAGCGCAGAGGACACGTGCGAAATCAGGCTTGGAGAGGTGAAAGGATGGAGTGGGCGGCGCGACGGGCGGCGGTGTCGGCCTCCAGGACAGCGTCAAGGTCGGCGGGTTCGAAATTCACGCTGGCCTGCAGACTCTTGTCGATGACCTCCGGAATAGCAAGAAAGGGCAGCCGGCCGGCCAGGAACGCCGTCACGGCGACTTCGTTGGCGGCGTTGTAAACCGCGGGCGCCACGCCGCCTGCGTGCATGGCCATCCGGGCCAGCCGCAGGCAGGGATAGCGCGTCTCATCCACCGGGCGGAAGTCGAGGGTGACCAGCTTTTGCAGATCGAGGGGGGCGTCGATGCCCGGCGCCCGTTCCGGGTAGAGCAGGGCGTGCTGGATGGGAAACGTCATCGAGGGCGGCGCCAGCTGGGCGAGCATGGCACCATCCGCAAACTCCACCAGGCAGTGCACAATGCTTTGCGGGTGCAGCACCGCCTGGCATTGCTCCGGGCGGAGGCCGAACAGCCACTGCGCCTCCATGAGTTCGAGGCCCTTGTTGGCCAGCGTGGCCGAGTCGACGGTGATCTTCGGCCCCATCGACCAGTTGGGATGCTTGAGCGCGTCGGCCGGCGTCACCCGGGCGAGCGCGTCGGCCGGCAGGTCGCGGAAGGCGCCGCCGGAAGCGGTGAGCACAATGCGCCGCACGGCACGGCGCGGGTTGCCCTCGAGGCACTGAAAGACCGCATTGTGCTCACTGTCGACCGGGATCAGGCGGACACCGTTGGCACGAGCGGCCGCCATGACGAATTTGCCGGCCAACACCAGGATTTCCTTCGATGCGAGCGCCAGATGCTTGTGCGCGGCCAGGGCGGCCAGCGCGGGCCGCAGGCCGGTGGTGCCCACCACCGCCACGAGCACGAGGTCGGCCTCCGGCAGTTGCGCCAGCTCGATCAGCCCCTCCAAGCCGCCGCCGAGCTGGGCGCCGGGGGGAAATGCCGCGGCGTCGGCGCGGGCCTCGGCCAGCGCCCCGTTCTCAAAGATGGCCACGTGCCTGACACCGAACCGCCGCGCAATCTCAGCCAGCCGCCGGTGATTGGCCCGTGCAGCGATGCCCACGAGTTCCAGCTTGTCCCGGTGGGCGGCGATGACCCGCAGGACGTTTTCACCGATGGAGCCGGTGGCGCCGAGGAGGACAATGCGTTTTCTAGAGGGAGAGGCAGACACGTTCTGGGCAGATACCTGCGTTTGCCCACCGGGCGGGGCGGGGAGGCGATTTCGGCAGGCGCGGGAGACTATAGCAAGTGAAACACCGCCCAGCCGAGGGGCGCCGTGAGGATCAGGCTGTCGGACAGGTCGAACATTCCCCCGATGCCCGGGATGCTGTGGCCGGTGTCTTTGATGTCAGCCCGGCGTTTGATGATCGATTCGACAAGGTCCGACACGATGGCGAGGCCGGCGAGCGGGATCACCGCTGCGGCGGCGAAGAGCGGCGTGAAGTTGGCCGGAAGATACGCACGGCAGCCCCAAGCCAGGGCAATCCCCACCACCTCGGAGGCCAGCACGCCGCCCGCCACTCCCTCCCAGGTCTTCTTCGGACTGATGTTGGGCGCCAGCCGGTGCCGGCCGATGGCGAGGCCGGTGAGCAGCGCACCCGAGTCGCAGAATTTCGTCACGGCGATGAGCCAGACGCCCAGCACCAGGCCGGTGTGGTGATGCGGGCTGGCGACAAGCACGATGCGCACCAGGAAATGCAGCATGAACGGCACGTAGACGAGGCCGAAGAGCGTCCAGCCCAGCGTCTCGACGCGATTCTGCGGCTCGCGCTCACCGAGGATGCGCACGGAGAACACGATCACGCCGAGCGCCAGCAGTTCGCCCGGCGTGCAGTACGGCTCGAAATAGCAGGGGGCGAGCGTGATGGCCGCCCCGAGGAGCAGGCTGAGGCGGTTGAAGGGCGCGAGCCCCATGCGCCGGAGCATCGCGTAGAACTCGTGCAAGGTGAGCACGCCGATGGCGGTGATGAGCCACACGGCGCCGGTGGCGCCGAAGTAGCGGGTGCTCACGAGCACCAGGCTCCACAGAATGATTGTGCTGATCGTCCGTTTGAACACAGGCGGGGTGCGGGGAGGCGATGGTTACGGGGTGGCGGCTGTCGGGGAGGGCGTCGCGCCGGCGGTGAGCTGCTCGCCGGTGCGGCCGAAGCGGCGTTCGCGCCGCTGGAATTCCTCCACGGCGGCGGCGAGATCGGCTTTCGAGAAATCGGGCCACAGCCGGGGGGAGAAGATCATCTCCGCGTACGCGCATTGCATGAGGAGGAAATTGCTGAGGCGGGTCTCACCGGAGGTGCGGATGAGAAGATCGGGATCGGGGAGGTCGGCGGTGTAGAGATAGCGGCGGAGCGTGGCCCAGGAGGAGTCGCTCAGTTTTTCCCGCCCGGCGGCGACGGCCGCGGCGTAAGCGCGGGCGGCATCGGCCAGCTCGGTGCGCGAACCGTAGTTGAGCGCGAGGATGAGATTCCAATCGGTGAAATGTCGGGTGCCCTCGACGGCGCGGGTCAGTTCGCGGCGTGGTCCCGCCGGCAGGTCATCGAGGTGGCCGATCGCGCGCAGCCGGATGCGGTTCTTGACGAGCACCTTGATCTCGCGCCGCAGGAAATACTCCAGCAGCCCCATCAGCGCCGACACTTCGTCGGGCGGGCGCTGCCAGTTTTCGGCCGAAAAGGCATAGAGGGTGAGGAAGCGAATGCCCAGCTTGCGTGCCGCGTCGATGACGCCGCGCACCGCCGCCACGCCCTGGCGATGGCCCTCGATGCGCGGAAGACCGCGCTGCTTCGCCCAGCGGCCGTTGCCGTCCATGATGATGGCGACATGGTTGGGGATGTTGGCGCTCGCCGTCTGCATGCGTGGATTCCAGCCTTTTATGAAGCCGCCCCGTCGTTTGACAAGGGCAATGACCGGTCCATCGTCCCGCATGGCAACACCCTTGACCGCGGCGGAGATTCAACAGGAACTCGGTGCGCTGCCGGGCTGGACTCACGAGGGCGGCGTGCTGCTGAAAGCCTTCACGTTTGGCGGCTTTCGCGAGGCGTTCTCCTTCATGACGCGGGTGGCCCTCGAAGCGGAGGCGCGGGATCATCACCCCGACTGGACGAACGTCTACAACCGCGTGACCATCCGCCTCAACACCCACTCGGCCGGCGACAAAGTGACGATGAAGGACGTCGAATTCGCCCGGAAGATCCAAAAAATCTCGTGGGTCGGGTAAGGGCGGGACGGCGCCGGCGGCAGCGTCAGAGCTTCGTCCGGATCTTATCCAGGGCGGACTCGGCTTCCTTGAACTCCGTGTGGACCTCCACGGTGCGGTCGAGCAGATAGAGCAGAGCGAAGGGGAGGCCGATGCCGGAGAGGCACAGGGCCCAGAACAGCAGCCAGCTTCCCGTGAATTCGCGTCTGACGATTTTGTCCATGGTGGGATGGGGTTGGAAAGATGGGCCTGCTGTCAGGCGGGCGGCGGGTGAATCATATGCAGCGCTGGGCCGGACGGCTCCAGTAGGTCCTTATGACCGAAGTCTCGGCCGAGGACAATGCTCTTTGGCGCATGACCTGATGGCGGATCGACGGTGGCCGCTCGTATCCCGGAGGTCCGGCGGAGGGACGCGGTCTTGATGGCAGGCGCCGATCGGTGCCGTCCCCCAGAAAGCGGTTGCCTCGACGCGCCGGCGGGCGCCTAGTGGCAGGCATGAAGGTCGCCTTTCTCAGCGGCACGAGCATCGTTCACAGCACGCTCTTCGCGGCCTGGGGGGTCTGTACGATCGAGACGCGCCACGGCCCCGTCACCTACAGGCACCACGGTGACTTTGTGCTGATCAACCGCCATGGCGATGGCTTCCCGGTGCCCCCGCATGCCATCAACTACCGCGCCAACATCCGCGCTTTGGCCGACCTCAGGTACCAGGACGTTGTCTCGGTTAATTCGGTCGGCTCGCTCAAGCCCGAGCTGCCGCCCGGCACGATCGTTTCGTGCAGCGACTACGTGTGCCTCCAGCAGGGGCCGGCGACATTTTTCGACACGGAACTGAAGGGCGGCGCGCCGGGCATCGCCAACACCCTGATCCCGCTCCTCGTCGGGAAGCTCGCACCGGAGTTCGAGATTAAGCCCGGCAAAGTGTACGTGCAAATGCGCGGACCGCGCTTCGAGACGAAGGCGGAGATCCACGTCGTGCAGGCGTGGGGCGACGTCATCGGGATGACCGCCGCACACGAGGCCGACCTGTGCGCTGAGATCGGGCTGCGCTACAACAGCCTCGCCATCGTTGACAACTACGCCAACGGCCTCGAGGGGACGGAAATCGACTTCGCCAGATTCAAGGATCTCGTGAAATCCAACCAAGAGAAGGTCAACCGGCTTTTCACGCGGCTGCTCGAGATCTTGGCCTGAGCCCCGCCGGCGCGTCCGGCGCACTTTATCTGAATAGACGCTGCAGGCTTTCCTTCGCGCCGCTCGTGTGTTTTTTGATTTCCCATCATGAAGACCATCGGTGTCATCGGACTGGGTATCATCGGCCGGGTCTGGGCGAAGCACTACGCCGCCGCGGGCGTGCTGGCGGGCTGCTGGAACCGCACGCCGCAGCCGGCCATGGCCGAATGGAAAGACACGCCCGAGGCGGTCGCCGCGGCGGCCGACGCGGTGCAAATCGTCGTGGCCGACCCGCCGGCGGTGCAGGGTGTGCTCGACCGCATCCTGCCGCGGCTCGGTCCCGGCAAAACGGTCATCCAGTCGACCACCATTGATCCGGAGAGCAGCGACCGGTTCCGGGCGCAGGTGGAGGCGCGCGGCGCCCGCTACCTGGAGGCGCCGTTCACCGGCAGCAAACCCGCGGCGGAGCAACGGAAGACGGTGTACTACCTCGGTGGGCCGGCGGACTTGGTCGCGGCGGTCGAGCCGCTGCTCCGGCTCGTGTCAGAGACGCGTTTGTTCATCGCGGCCGAGCCGCGGAAGGCCGCGGCGCTCAAACTCGCGATGAACCTGAACCTCGCGGTGATGATCGAGGGGCTCGGCGAGGCGCTCACGTTCGCGCGGCGCGCCGGGATCAGTGATGACACGTTCTTCGATGCGCTGACGCGGAACGTCGGTGCCTCGGGGCTCTCCAAACTCAAGGAGCCCAAGCTGCGCGCGGGCGATTTCTCTCCGCAGTTTTCGGTGAAGCACATGCACAAGGACATGCGCCTGGCGTCTGCCACCGCGGGCGCGGGCCGCCTGCCGCTGCTCGAGGCGGCGCGCGAGCGCCTGCGCCTGGCGGAGGAACGCGGCTGGGCCGACGAGGATTTCTCGGCGCTGCTGAAACTGCTTTGACGGATGAACTGCTGGCGGCCGCCGCGGCACCGGAGTTTGCCGATTTGGAGACACGCCTTGGCAGCGATGCTGCGAGCACTCCTTCGCCGCACCGGTTGATGCGAACGGAAGTATTAGCCTTTCGCTGACTGCCCTCTGCTGTTAACTGTCGGCACTGACTCAGATTGTCATTGCGAGGAACCGCAGGTGACGAGGCAATCCAGCTAGACCCCGCCGCTGTGAGGAGGCTGGATCGCCACGGCCTGCAACGCAGGCCTCGCGATGACACGCAAACTGGGTTGTTACCCAATTGTCGACACACATCGACCACCGCGCCCTTCACTCCCATCGCATCCGTTGCTGCCACGCTTATGATGACCCCATCGCGTTCGCATTGCCTCGCGTTATCTGTCGCTGCGATCGTCGTCGCGACCACAAGCCTGCTCGCCGGCTCTTGGGAACCGCTCTTCAACGGCAGGGACCTCACCGGCTGGAGGGTGGTCAACGGCAACGCCCCCTATTCCGTGCTCAACGGCGCCATCGTGGGCGTGACCACCGCCGACTCGCCGAACAGCTTCCTCGCCACCGAACGTACGTTTGGCGACTTCATCCTCGAGTTCGAGGTTCTGCAGGAGGGCGTGAGCAACAGCGGCGTGCAGTTCCGCAGTCTCAGCCGGCCCGACGTCAACAATGGCCGCGTGCACGGTTACCAATGCGAGATCGACCCGTCGCACCGCGCGTGGACCGGCGGCATCTACGACGAGGCTCGCCGCGGCTGGCTCTATCCCGGCACGCTCAATCGCGCTGCGCAGGACCTCTATCAGTTCGGCCGCTGGAATCACTTCCGGATCGAGGCGATCGGTTCTTCGCTGCGCACGTGGATCAACGGCATCCCGGTCGCGCACGTGATCGACGACCTCACGCCGAGCGGCTTCATCGCGCTGCAGGTGCACGCCATCGCCAAGCCCGAGGAGGCCGGCCGCCGCATCTACTGGCGCAATCTCCGCATCCAGACGACCGACCTCACACCGGCGCCGGTCGATCCCATTCCGATTCGCAACCTGATCCCAAATCACCTGAGCGCGGCCGAGAAAGCCCAGGGTTGGCGCCTGCTGTGGGACGGTAAGACCACCGCGGGCTGGCGCGGCGCGCACCGGGACAAGTTCCCTGAGTTCGGCTGGAAGATCGAGAACGGTGAGCTGATCGTGGTCGAATCCGGCGGCGGCGAAGCCAAACACGGAGGCGACATCGTGACGCTCGAGCAGTTTTCCACCTTCGAGTTCGAAGTCGACTTCCGCCTCACGCCCGCCGCCAACAGCGGCATCAAGTACTTCGTCACCGAGGAGCATGATCCCGGGGGCGGTTCGGCCATCGGCTTGGAGTACCAGTTGCTCGATGACGAGAAGCATCCCGACGCCAAACTTGGCGCCGCGGGCAACCGCACCCTGGCCTCGCTCTACGATCTGATCCCCCGCTCGCCGCTCCCGGGAGGTCTCGGCATCGTGCCCGAGATCGGCGAGTGGCAGCACGCGCGCCTTGTCGTGCGTCCCGACGGCGTCGTCGAGCACTGGCTCAATGGGGTGAAAGTGGTCGAGTACCTACGTGGCTCGCCCGCCTTCGCGGCGATGGTGGCCCGCAGCAAGTACGAGAAATTCCCTGGCTTCGGCCTCGCCCCGCAGGGTCACCTCCTGCTGCAGGACCACGGGAACGAAGTCCACTTCCGCAGCATCAAGGTCCGCCCGCTCCCATGAACTCGAACTGTCGCCCCGCTCCCGCCCCCGTCATGAATCGTCGCGAATTCCTCCGCCGAACCTCCTTCGGCGCCGCCGGCGTCACGCTCGGCGCCGTCGGCCTCGGTGCGCTCAGCGCCCGTGCCTACGCCCGGGTGCCCGGCGCCAACGACCGCATCCGCGTGGGTTTGATCGGCTTCGCCGATCGCTCCCGTCAGACGCTCATCCCTTGTTTCCAGCGCCACGCCACCGCCCTCAACTGCGAGATCGTCGCCGTCTCCGATATTTGGAACCGCCGGCGCGACGAAGCGATCGCCTGGTTCCAGAAAGAATGCGGCCAGGCAATCGTCGCCTACCGCAACAACGAGGAAATGTACGCCCACGCGCGGCTCGATGGCGTGATCATCGCCACGGCCGATTTCCAGCACGCCCTGCATACGATCGAGGCCGTGCAAGCCGGGTGCGACGCCTATGTCGAGAAGCCGTTTGCCGAGACCATGGCCGACAATCGTGCCGCCCTGGCGGCCGTGCGCGCCACCGACCGCATGGTGCAGATCGGCTCGCAGCGCCGCAGCGGCGCCAACTATCACGCCGCCTACGACTACCTGAAAACGGGCCGCTTCGGCGACATCGTGTTCTGCGAGATGAGTTGGAACGTCAACCAACCGGGCCGCTGGCGCCGCCCCGAACTCGTGGCTGGGTTGAAGGAGTCGGATACCGATTGGCGTCGTTTCCTCATGAACCGGCCGTTCGAGCCGTGGGATCCGCGAAAGTACGTCGAGTACCGTCTGTTCTGGCCGTACTCCTCGGGCATCCCCGGCCAGTGGATGTGCCACCAGATCGACACCGTGCACTGGTTCACCGGTCTGCCGCACCCGCGCAGCGTCAGTGCCAACGGCGGCATCTACCTCTGGAAAGACGGGCGCCGCAACTTTGACACGATGACCTCGGTCTTCGACTACGGGCCGCTCGACGATCCGGCGAAGGGCTTCCAAGTCGTGTACACCTCGCGCTTCACCAACTCGGCCGGCGGCACGAAGGAGATCTATTACTCCAACGCCGGTGAGTTGAATCTCGACACCAACCAGGTCACGCCCATCGGCGGCCTCGAGGCGAAAAACGCCGCCGCCATGGGCCTGGGTCCCAACCTGCTCGAGCCCGCCGCGCTCAAGAGCGAGGGCGCCGCCGCCGTCGAGGCCAACTCGGGTGTCGACAGCATGACCTCCGCCCATATGCGAAACTGGATGGAGTGCATGCGCTCGCGCCAGGAACCCAACGGCCCGGTCGAGGCCGGCTACCAGCACTCGATCGCCACGATCATGGCCAATGCGGCTGGCCGCACCGGCGAGCGCGTGACCTTCGATCAGCAGCGGCAGGAAGTCATCGCGGGCGGCAAGGTGTTTCATCTCTGAACGCGCGCCGGGAGCGCGGTCAGGTGCCGGTGTCCGCGTCGAGGCCCCGCTGGTTCGCGCTCGGCCGGCGTCAGCCCGAGGTGAGGTGCCAGTGATGGCAGAGCGGGCAGAGGTAGGCTTTGCGGCGGCGCTCAAGGCCGAGGAGCTGCGCGGCATCGAGGGCGTCGGCCTGCGTGCGATACCGGCGCTTGCGGATGCACATGCGTTGCCGCTCTTCGTGCGTCCGCTTCTTCATCGTCGTCCTAGATACCAAGGCGCGTCTCCAAACCCGGTAGGAACGGTTTGACGCCGCGACCGAAGACGTTCGAACAGCAAACGGTCGGGGCACAAAACCTCTTCATCAATTCCTAACCACCGGTTTCGCGCGTCTGAAGACACACCCCAGACGAGGATTTTCTCCGCAAAACCGCAACCATGCAGTCGGAGGTCTTTCCGGTCGGCATTTTCGTTGGACACGGCGCGCACCGAGTTTTTTGGATCGCTAGGATCGGGGTGCCGGGTTCAATGCCACCGCCATGAAAATCGACGGCTTGCGCAGTCCCTACGACAAGCGGGTGGGCGGCCTGCACCACTTGGGCCGCATGATGGACAAGATCCGCCTGCGGCAAATGGGCCGGCTGCCGGACGCATACCACCGCAACTACGGGCTTTCCGTCGGGCTCGATGGCCATCTGTGCGGTTTTCTGGGCATCGAGTTTGCCGCCGTCGAGGAACGCGTGAAACAGGGCGGCGCCGACGAGGAAATCGCCGAGTGGATTTTTCAGCACGGTCTGCGGCCGAACCGGACCCAGGTGCGCATCTGGAACGAGTTTTCGCGCAAGTTCGGGTGGAATGACGCGCTGTCGCGTCACCTGGAGAAGACGAAGCGGGACGATGGCCTGCACGCCCACACCGAGGTGGTCACGGCATTTGACCTGATCGATCTGGACGAGGGGCGGGGCAGGGCGATGCCCGGGCCGGATCCGACCCGGGAGTAGGCGACGGTCCCTTTGCGTTTGCCCAGGATCCGCTTCTATTTAGCCTGAGGCCATGAGTGAGTTCATGCAAAGGACCCAGGTGGGTGAGGCCCGACAGGCGCTCAACCGGCTCAAGGCCAACATGCGTCTGGCCGTCAAGGGCAAGGACGACGTCATCGAGCGCACGCTCGTCTGCTTCGCCGCGGGCGGACATCTGCTGATCGAGGACCTGCCCGGGCTCGGCAAGACCACGCTGGCCTACTCTCTCGCGCGTTCCATGGACTGCTCGTTTTCCCGGATCCAATTCACCAGCGACCTGCTGCCGAGCGACGTGACGGGCGTGGCCATCTACGACGAGCACGTGAAGGAGTTCGTGTTCAAACCCGGCCCAATCTTCGCCAGCATCGTGCTGGCCGACGAGATCAACCGCGCCACGCCCAAGACGCAGTCGGCGTTGCTCGAGGTGATGGACCGCGGCAAGGTCACGATCGACGGCGAGGCCCATGCGGTCGGCGCGCCGTTCATGGTCCTGGCCACGCAGAACCCGGTCGACTACGAGGGCACCTTCCCGCTGCCGGAGAGCCAGATGGACCGCTTCCTCATGCGCATCCGGATGGGCTATCCGCAGACCGCCGATGAGCTGGAGATTCTGCGCGCGCCGCGCATGACGTACGATTCGATCCAGCTCAATCCCATCGTGACCCGCACCGAGGTGCTCAAGCTGCAGCAGCTCGTCACGCAGATCTTCATCGAGGAGAGCGTGCTCGATTTCATCCTCAAGGTCGTGGCGGCCACGCGCACCGAGGCGGAATTCCAGGCCGGCGTCAGCGTGCGCGGCGGCCTCGCGCTCAAGCGGGCCGCGCAGGCGCGGGCGCTGCTGCACGGCCGTGACTTTGTCGTGCCGGAGGACGTGCTCGATCTGGTGCAGCCCGTGCTCGGCCACCGGCTGGCGCTGGTGCGGCAGACCTCCGACGCGCTGGAAGAGCGCAATGCCATTGCGGCCGTTCTGCGGAAGATTGTGGCTTCCCTCCCGGCGCCCGTGTGAGCGCTGGGCGCCCCCCGTCCCCATGCCCACGTTCCAGTCTCCGCGGAAGTCCGCCTCCGGCGCCGGCGCGAGCCCGGGAGCAATCGTCCCGGGGGCGCCGCCTGCCGTTTGGCGCATCGAGGCGAGGAGCCACTGATGAAAGCCAGCGCGGAGCGACCGAATCCGGGCCTCGGCTGGACCGGTTCGAACTGGGGCGGCCGCCGGGGTTTCCGTTGGAATGAGTTTCTCTGGTCACTCATCTATCCGGCGCGGAGCCACCGCATCACGCCGACCGTGCCCGGCCTCGTCCTCATCGGCCTGGCGCTCGGCATCGGTTCGGCGGCCTACAACACGTCGAGCAACATCCTGTTCATCACGCTCTCGCTGCTGCTCGCGTGCCTGATTCTCAGTGGTGTCATGTCGTGGTTGAATCTCCGGGGCGTATGCTGGCGCCTGCTGTTGCAGCCGCCGGCGCGCGCGGGGCAGCACACGCCGGTGACGCTCGAGCTCTGGAACCGCAAGACATTGCTGCCGACCTACGGCCTCTGGTTTGAACTCACCGCGCGCCGGGTGCCGGTGGGGCCGCAGCGGCCGGAGGCGACCTTCCGGGCGTCGTCCGCCGAGATCAGGGCGGCATTCGCCCGGAGCGAACAGGCCACGACGCGCGCCAGCCTGCCCCTGTGCGAGCGGCTCGATCCGGGCGGGCAGACGCGGCTTGACTGGCTCTTCACGCCGCAGCGCCGCGGCGTGGTCCGCGTGGAACTGGCAAGCGTCGGTTCGCTCTTCCCGTTTGGCTTCCTGCGGAAGAACCGCGGCACCCGGCTGCGGCGCGAGGTGATGGTCTGGCCGGCGCCCGTGGAGTATCGCTTCACGCGGACCGCGGCGGCCGCGCACCAGGCGGAGGGCGAGCGCATGGCGCGGCCGGGCGCCAGCAACGACCTCCTGGCCCTGCGACGCTACCAGGCGGGTGATTCCCACCGGCTCATCCACTGGAAGGCGAGCGCGCGGTTGCGGCAGCTCATGGTCCGGCAGTTCGCGGCGGAGAGCGCGGAGGGCTTTTTCCTGTGGCTCACGACACCGCCCGGCCGGTGGCCGCGCGAGGAGCAATTCGAGCTGCTGTGCCGTCTGGCGGCGACGCTGGCGGAGGATTTGTTCACCGCGGGCCGGCTCATCGGCGCGGCGGTCAACCAGGAGGAGCCGCTGGTCATCCGCCGCGTACGCGATCTGGAGTCGTTCCTCGACCGGCTGGCGGTGCTGGAGTGGGACGCCGAGATCGGAAGCCAGTCTCCCGAGGCCCGAGCCCGCGCCCCGGAACCCCGCACCCAAGACTCAGAACTCAAAACCGACGCCCCGTCCCGTCCGCGCCGCAATGTCATCACCTTTGCCCCGGAAGGCAGCCGGGGTGTCGCGGCTTACGTCGATGGAGAAAAAACGGCCACAGCTTAGCCTCGACGAGCTGCACCAGCTCCGATGGCTCCTTGGCGGTGTCCTGACCCTGATCTCGGTCTGGACCGTGTTCTATCTCGAGATCGATGCATGGGTGTTGACGGGCATCGCCACCGCCGGCGTCCTCGCGGTGCTGGCGCGACCCGACCTGCCGGCCCGCCTGCCGCCGCTGGCGCACAAACTCGCGTTTCCGTTCATCGTGGCGTTTTTTGCCTGGGACCTCTATTCCACCGCGGAGGTGCTGCCGGCCGTCATCCGGCTCGACCTGCTGCTGCTGCTCTATCGGGGCGTCAGCTACCGGAAGAAACGGGACGATTTGCAGATCGTCGTCCTCGGACTGTTTCTGGTGATGGTGGCGGGCGTGCTCACGGTGTCGCTGGCGTTCGCGGCGCAGATTCTGGTGTTCACAGGCTGTGCGCTGGCGTTCCTGTTCGTAATCACGCTGACGGAGGCGGCGCTGGGCCGGCCGGGGGCAGATGCCGGGAGCCCGGGCGAAGGGCGCGCCCGCGTGCCGCCTTGGGCGAGGGGCAGCTGGAGGCGGCTGGCGCGACGTCTGCGGGAGGCGGCCGACTGGCGGCTGCTTGCGCTGGGCGGTGCGCTGTTCATCGGCGTGGTGGCGGTCTCGGCCCTGCTGTTCATGGCCATTCCGCGGTTCCAGCTTGAGAACAGCTTCTTCCTCGATCGATTCATCACCAAAAAGAGCCGGACGGGTTTTTCGGATTCGATCCGCTTGGGTGACGTGATCGACATCCAGCAGGATAACTCGGTGGCGCTGCGCGTCGACGTTTCGGATCCGACGCGCGTCCCGGTCAGTCCCTACTGGCGGATGGTGGTGCTGGACGAGTACCGGGCCGGGGCTCTCCGCACCTCGCGGCACCTGCAGAACGCTATGGAGCTCTCGACGCAAATGACCCCCTATGTGACGGGCCAATTGCCGCCGGCGCGCGGAGCACCGCTCTACTGGACCTTCTACTTTGAGGCCGGCATCAGCCGGCATCTGCCCATCACCGGGCCGTTTTACCTCATGCGCTTCCGTGAACCGCAATGGGTGCAGCAGCAAGTCAGGTTGCGCATGACCGCCTTGCGCAGCGAGCCGGTGACCATGACCGCTTATCGGGTGCAGGGCATGCGGACGGACGGTTTTGTGCCGGATCGGCAGTTCAGTGGGATGCTGCGCGACGCCCTGCGTGCCCAGGGCAATCCTGTGCCGGCGGAGGTCGATGAGCGCGCTCAGCCCCGCATCGTGTATCCGCTGACCACTCTGCAGCTCCCGGAGGGGGCCGACGACCAGCAGGCCCTGAAGCAGATGGTCGCCGGCATCACCGGCGGCGCGACGATCAGTGCGGAGGAGTTTGCAGGGCGGGCGAGTCGCTGGCTGACGGAGAATCACGGCTATTCCCTGCAGGTTGATCTGCCGGGAGGCAGACGTGATCCGGTGGTGGCGTGGATGGAGTCAAGGCGGCCCGGTCATTGTGAATTGTTCACGGAGGCGTTCACGCTGCTGGCGCGCGCCGCGGGCTTTCCCACGCGCGCGATCACCGGTTTCAAGGGCGGCGATTGGAACGCCTACGAGAATTATTTCATGGTGCGCAACACCCACGCCCACGCCTGGTGTGAAATCTACGATGGCAGCACCGGATGGCTCCGGGTCGATCCGACCAGCGGCGCCGGGGCCATCGCGGCGGGCGGGCAGAGCCAGCCGGACCAGGCCGCACTGATGCGGCGCCTCGACCGAAGCTGGCAGGCGCGCTTCGACGCGATCCGCATCCTCTGGTACCGGCGCATCGTCAGTTTTGACCAGCGCACGCAGATGACGCTGCTGCTGTCGCTCAAGGATACGACGGGCAGCATCGGCACGGCGGTGCGCGCGGTTCTTGACCGCGCTTTCGTCTCGCTGCGCCGCTGGCTGCAGCGCCCGTGGGATACGCGGCGTGTCGCGGGCTGGCTCGGTGCTGCGCTCCTGGCAACGGGCGGAGCGCTGCTGTGGTGGCGTCACGGGCGGGCGTGGTGGTGGAGCGTGACGGGCGCGAGGCGCCACGGTGGAGCCGATCCGGTGCGGCGCGAGGCGGGTCGGTGGTTGCGCCGGATGGTCGAATGTCGCAGGGCGAGTGGCGAGCACCTGGAGGTGCTGGCGGAGCTGCAGCGGTTGCGCTACGGCCCGCGCGATACCTGGCCGGAGCCGCCGGCGGTGTTCCGCCGCGCGCGGCGGACCCTGCGCGCGGAACGACGCGCCGTCAGTCGGCGGTAAGGCGGGACGCCGGGGTGCCGGCGCGCTGGCTTTTTTCGAACCACTTCTTCAGCACGGCTTGGGCCACGGGCGCCGCCTCGCGGCCACCGGCGAAGGTTTCTCCCGGTGTCGTGCCTTCCATGGCGACCGCCAGCGCGATCTGGGGATCGTCAATCGGCGCAAAGCAGACGAACCACGCGATATTGATGATGGCATTCTGCGGGCCGACCTGCGCGGTGCCGGTCTTGCCCGCGATGCGCAGACCAGGAATGCGCTCGTCGGCCACGGTCGTGAGAATCTTGGCGGTGCCATGGGTCGTGCAGCCCTCCATGCCGTCGAGGATGGCGGCGTACTGGCCGGGCGCGAGGCCGATGGGCGGGGTATGCTGCGGGGGACGCTGGGGATTGTGCACAAGCGTCGGCTTGGTGGTGGTTTCGCCGCGGGCGAGCGACGCGACCAAGCAGGCCATCTGCAGGGGCGTGACCCCGATGAAACCCTGGCCGATGGCCATGTTGGCGGAATCCCCCGCAAACCACGCGTCCCCCGTGGTGCGTTTCTTCCACTCCGTGTCAGGAATCAGCATGCGTCTGGTTTCGTGGGGCAGATCGATGCCGGTGGGCTGGTCGAGATGGAGCCGGCGGGCCTCGGCGGCGATGAGCTCGGGGCCAATTTGCAGGCCGTAGGTATAAAAGAAGACATCGCAGCTCTGGGCGATGGCCTCGCGCAGCGCGATGATGCCGTGATGGCCGCGGCCGTTGTCACAGTAGAAGGTGCGGCCGCCGATGCGCATGGTGCCATCGCATTCCGCGGTGGAGTTGTCGGTCGACAGCCGGCCGCTGCGGAGGCCCGCGAGCGTGGTGATGAGCTTGAAGGTGGAGCCGGGCGGGTAGACGCCCGCGATGGCGCGGTTGGTCCAGGCGCCACGCTCGTTGATATCCTGGGCGGCGGCCGTGCTCAAACGC
>JBGOXZ010000019.1:0-16980 GCA_041479395.1 Opitutaceae bacterium | reverse complement strand
GATGGTGTCGGGCGCGGAGAGGTCCCGGGCCCAGAGAAAGCTTTGGAACCGCAGCTCGGCGGTGCCCTGCAGCATGGTGAAGAAGCCGATGAAGAGCGGCATGGTGATGATCATCGGCAGGCAGCCGCCCATCGGGTTGATCTTGTGCGCCTTGAACAGCTCGAGGGTCGCCTGGTTGAGCTTCTGGGGGTTGTCCTTGTATTTTCCCTTGAGCGCCTGGATCTCCGGCTGGAACTTCTGCATGCGCTTGGCGGAGCGCGAGGCCGCGAGGGTGAACGGTAGGCTGACCGTCTTGATGATCAGCGTCATCAGCACGATCGCGAGGCCCCAGTTGTGGACCCAGCGATGCGTCCAATTCATGAGCGTGTTCATGAACGGCGCGACGTAGCCGCAGAGGAAGATCCGGCTGTAGAAGCGGCGACCGTATTGCATGACCAGATCCTCGTTGTGCGCGAACGCGGCCAGGCGGGGGTATTCCTTGGGCCCCACGTAAAGGTCGCCTGCGAGCGTGGCGGTGCCACCGGGTGCCAGCGCGGGCAGATCGAACCGCTCCGCGCCGGTCAGCCCGGCGTTGGGTCGCTGGGTGCCGGGGAAGGGCGGCAACTCGCTCGGGTCAATGCGACGCGTGATGACGCTGGCGCCGGGCTTTTCCGAAGCGTAGATGGCGGCAAAGAACTGGTCCGTGACCGCGGTCCAGACGAAGGCGCCGGGCTTCTCCAGGTAAGCCTTGGGGTTGGGATCTCCGCCGAACGTGCGCCCGATGACGCCGGCGCCTTCCAGTTCGCCGCGATCGGTGAACACCGCGCTGGCGCCGTTGGAACCCACGATGCTGAGATACTGGCCGTAGTCGTTGGCGCTGACGAGCGACGCGGTGCCAAGGCTGAGCGCCGCCCGCGGCAGCGGAACGGTCTCGCTGGTGAGGTTGCGAAAGGTGGTCTCGTGCCGGATCTGATAGGGGTCGCCGGACGCCGCGCCCGGCGGGGGCAGGGCATAGCGGCGCGTGACCTCGATGCGGTCGTCGAGCACCGCGCGATACACCACCTCGCTGGGCGTCGCGGAGACGAGCTGGTAATGTGCCGTGCTACCCAGGCCGGGGAGGGAATCCTTCGTGAACGCCAGAATCGGATCGGCCGCGTGCCGGTTGAAGACATAAGGGGCGGGGTTATCCAATTCGGCGCGAAATTTCTTCAAGGCGACTTCGCGGATCGCCCCTCCGAAATCGGTCAGGCGCACCTCGATGAAGTCGTTGGCGAGCAGGGTGAGGGTTGCCCCGGCATTATCCTTGGCGACGGGCGCAAAGGTGGCGTCGGACGGCATGGTCGGCGGTGGCATGGCGGCGGGATTCGCCGGCGCCGCGCCGACGCCGGGGACGCTGGACGGCCGGCCGATTTCCGGCGCGCGCGGGGGCGGCGGCGAGAAACGCGAGCCGAGGTAAAGGCTGGCAAAGGCTGCGATCAGCAGCAGGGCGCCGATGAGCGTGTTCTTCTTATCCATGCAAAAGTGAAAGTGAAGGTGAAGGGGCAGTAGCGCGGTGCTCTAGCCCGCGGTCATGGACGCTTCAGGGCAGGCTGAAGCACCGCCCCACAGGTCGGACGGCGCCTTGGCGAAGGCGGAACCGGATCAAAGCCGCCGGGATGCAGGGGATGACATTTGAGCAGGCGGCGCAGCGCGAGCCAGGCTCCGGCGATGGCGCCGTGCCGGCGGACCGCCTCTGCGGCGTACAGCGAACAAGTCGGATGGAAACGGCAGCCGCACGCCGGGCCGAAGACCACCGGCAGCACGGGTGAAATCGTCCGCCGGTAAAGCCAGATCAACCCAAGCAGGACGCGCGCGGGGACCGAGGCGGCCAGTCCGGGCGCGCGGCGAAGGAGCGAAGGCGTTCTGCCGGATTCGTTCATGTCTTGTCTCCCGTCAGGCGCTGACAGGCAGCAATGAACTTCGATTCGACCTCGCGGAACGCAAGCCCGTTAAGCGGGGGGCGCGCCACCAGCAGCAGGTCGGTCCCCGGCGGAATCAGGGTCTGATTGCGGCGGAAGATCTCGCGCAGACGGCGCTTGGCGGCGTTGCGGCGCACCGCCGAGCCGATCGCGGCGATCGATGCCACGACGCCCACGCGCACCAGCAACGGTGGAATCACCGCTCCGGCGGCATCGCGACTCCGCCACCACAGGGTGAAAGCCCCGCCGTCGATGCGGCGGCCCTGCTCACGCAGGTGGCGGAAGTCGTTCTGACGCCGCAGACGCTGTTCGGCGCGCAAGTGCATGGAGGGGAGCCGATCCGGCGTTGATCGAGGCAGACTGGCCGCGGGCACGGAGAAGTCTGCCGCAAATGCGCTCAGGCAACGGTCAGGCGTTTGCGGCCTTTGCGGCGGCGGGCGGCGAGCACCTTGCGACCGCCTTTGGTGGACATGCGGGCACGGAAGCCGATCCGGCGCACGCGCTTTTTGCGATGGGGGCGGAATGTAGGGAGCATGGTCTTGTCAAAAAAAGAGGGTCAAGGTGACCGGAGCCGCTCTGGAGTGTCAAGGACGGGGTTGGACAACGTTTCCGAGTTTTACGGCGACCGGGAAACCGTTAACTATGGCTGCATGTGCTACCGCTATGTGATGCATTTGGAGGCATTGCAGGTGCTGGCGGAGCGCCTGGGCATCTCCCGCCCGGTCGAGTGGCGGTCGCGCTACAATCTCGCCCCGTCTGAGCTTGTTCCCGTGGTACGCGGCTGCCCGACCGCGGACGCCATTGAGATGGTCACCCTGCGGTGGGGCTTGGTGCCGGCATGGGCCAAAGAGGCCGCCGCGGGCCGCGCGCCCGCCAACGCCCGCGCGGAGAGCCTGGCCAGCCGGCCGACGTTTCGCGAGGCCTTCCGCCGCCGCCGGTGTCTCGTTCCGGCGAGCGGTTTCTATGAGTGGCAAGGCCGGAGCGGGAGCAGGCAACCCTACCTGTTCCGTCTGCGCGATGGATCGCCGCTGTGTTTCGCCGGCCTGTGGGAGACATCGCGCGATCCTGCCGGGGATCGCGTCATGGAAACCTGCGCCATCATCACCACCGCCCCCAATGAGCTGGTGGGGCGCATCCACGACCGCATGCCTGCCATCCTGACACCGGAGGATTGCGCCCGCTGGCTCGATCTCCGGCTGGTCGAGCCGCGTGATCTCGCTCCCCTCCTGCGTCCGTTCCCCGGCGAGGCCATGACGGTCACGGCCGTCTCCACCTGGGTGAACAACGTCCGCCACGATGATCCCGCCTGCCTCGAACCGGCGCGCCCCGCCAACGCCGGCGACGATCAAGCGGAACTCGCTTTCGGTGCATAGGCACGCCTCGCGGCAAGGCCGTTGCCGCCGCTGTCTCCATCGAGCATCGCCACCCAGGGGGCCGCGAAACCCGTCCTGCAAAACGGAGCGTAGCGAGAGGCACCAGGGTTGTCCGGCGCGGCGGCCTGTTTCTGTCCATGACGCGTACTATTTGACAGGAGCGGCACTCCCTATAAAAGAGAAGCCATTCGCACGCAGCTTCAACCCATGCACCTGCAGAATTGCTGACGCAGGACTCGGCAAACGGACCCTGAGAACCCGCCCCCAATCAAGGATCGCAGTCTGAGCCGCGCGCAGGAAAACGCTTTCGAGTTGCATCCATCACCCCGGCAGCCGATTCATCCCAAGACCTGTCAGTCAAGATCAATGCCCCGTGCCGTTCCTGCGACGCACCGGCAGACTCGCCCCTCCCAGTGAGACGCTTTCTTCCCCACAACCCATACTTACTCCTATGAGCAATCCATGGCATTACATGAAAGACGGGGCCCAAGCGGGCCCGGTGACGACGGACGAATTCAAAACCCTGGTCGCTTCTGGCGCGATCAAGGCCGACACCCTCGTTTGGCGCGAAGGGCTCGCCGCGTGGGTCGCCGCGAACACCCAAAGTGAATTTGCTGGTGTCGTGCCGCCCGCCGCTCCTCCTCCCGCCCCCGTCGCGGCTCCGGCCGGCACCGGCGGCGGTCCGGGCGTGGTCACTCCTGCCGCCGCCGACGTGGAGAAGAACAAGGTATTCGGCATCCTGGCCTACCTCGGCATTCTTTGGCTCGTGCCTCTGCTCGCGGCGAAGGATTCGCCATTCGCCAGGTATCACTGCAATCAAGGGCTCGTGCTCTTTCTCGGCTCCATTGCGGCGTGGATCGCGAACATGGTTCTGGACATGGTGCTCGTGTTCATCCCGTTCCTCGGCTGGTTCCTCATGGCTGTATTGCACATCGGCTTGATCCTCGGCGTCCTGGCGCTCGCCATCATTGGGATCATCAACGCCGCGAACGGCGTCTGCAAACCGCTCCCGCTGATCGGCAATCGTTTCACCATCATCAAATAATTGTCGCCGCGTCCCCGTCCTCCCATGGCCATACCTCCGCCCCCTCCTCCTCCCGCGGCTCCACCTCCGCCACCGACGCCCGGCAAGGGCAGCAATCGCACGGTCATCATCGTTCTCTGCATCATCGGCGCTCTCATCCTGATCATCGGCGGCTGCGTTACGACCTGCGCCTACTTCGCCCACAAGAAGGTGAAGGAGTATACTCAGCAGGCCGAGAAGAATCCGACGATGGCTGCGATCTCCCTCGCCGCTGCGGTGCACCCGGACATCCAGGTGGTTTCGAAGAACGAACGCACGGGCAAGATCACGCTGCGCAACAAGAAGACCGGTGAAGTGGTGACGCTCGACACGAACGACTTCACCCCGGACGGTGTGGGCAAGGCCCTGGCGCAGGTCACGAAGGGTCAGAAGCCGACCGTGGAGACCAGTGCACCCTCCGAAGCGGCGGAAACGCCCGCGGCGCGTACGGCCGAAACCACGGCCAGCGAGGAAAGTCCGCCGGCTCCGGCGGCTCCGCGCATTTCCGCCGCCAAGGCCGCGTCGCTGGCGGCAGCAGTCCGGCGGTTCCCTGTGTTCGTGAGTGCCTATCCGGGCAGCCAGACGACCGACGCCATGCAGAACACCTACGGCAAGGGCACGCTCGGCAACTACGAATTCCTCACTTCCGACGCCGCGGAAGACGTGACCGATTATTACGAGAAGCAGCTTACCAAGGCTGGTTTTACCATCGCGGCCCGTAACGCGGGCTCCAATGACAACGGTTCGACGCTCACGCTGATTGCGACCTCGACCGACTCGCAGAGCAGCTTCACGCTCAACGCCGAGGCGCAACCCGGCGGCAAGGTCAAGGGAACCATCGGCTTCACTGTCACCAAACCCTGAGCGGACGCGGCGCTTGGCGGCGTCCGCCTTAACGCGATAGCTTGGTCCGCCGCGCCGGCTCATCGGCGCGAGCGGGCCGTTTTGGCCTGGCAGAGCTGCCAGCACGGTCCGTGGGTAATCCTGTATGGCTTGCACAGGTGGACACTTCGAATAGCCGGGGAAGATTGCCTCCGAATTCCGAGGCTGTCGCGTCGATGCTGTGGCCAGCCAACAGGGTGTCTACTGACGCCGGCGGAAGCTGCCATTTGAAACTTTTTCAGGTAAACTGCGTCTAACCCATAAGCACCATGAAAACAAAAATCCTGATCCTTGCCACGCTGCTCGGTGCGGCAGGCGCGGGATCGGCTTTCGCGGTCGTTCCGGCGAACGCCAAACCAGAGACCCGGGTGTCGGTGATTTTCGTCGAGCCACAGAAGTTCACCGACGTGAAGTATGACAGCTGGGGCGACAATTCCCCCGACTTGCTGGATCGAATCCAGAGATACCTGAGCACGACGGGCGGAGACTACGTGCCCGCGGACCTGCGCCTTGAGATCAAGGTCACCGATATCCGCCTGGCCGGAGAGTTCGAACCGTGGCGGGGTCCGTCGTTCGATGATGTCCGCATCATCCGGAGCATCTACCCGCCCTGTATCAAACTGGAGTTCCGTTTGACCAACGCCAAGGGGAGCGTGGTCAAGGAGGGCAAACGCGTGATCAGGGACGCGGCCTTCCAGCTGCGGGATCCGTGGCCCAAAGACGACTACCTGCGCTACGAAAAGGACATGCTGCGCGGCTGGTTCCGCGCGGAATTCGGCAGCCTGCGCAAATCCTGACCGATCGAACTTGACCAATCCCGGCCCGGGGCCGACCGCGCACGGCGGCGCGCCAGACGGGTGAAAGGAATTTTCCTGCCACTACCGATCTCACACTAGAATAGCTCTATCAAGGACTCCCATGAACAGAAGAACCCTCACTCTCATTTCCATCCTCGGCCTGCTCACGCCCGGCGCGATGCTGGCCGCCGATTCTGCCAAACCCGATGCGCCCAAGATCACGGTCACGTTCGACCATCCGGAGAAGTTCACCGACGTGAAAGACACCTATATGGCGACGGAAAAGGGCCAGGATGCGATTCTGGCTCAGATCAAAGACTATGTTGAATTCAGAGCGAAATCCTATCTCCGCGCCGGCCAGAAACTGGAGGTCACATTCACCGACATTGATCTGGCCGGCGATTTCGAACCCCAGCGTGGCCCCCAGTTCAACAATGTCCGCATCGTCAAGGACATTTACATCCCGCGGCTGAAACTGCAGTTCAAGCTCACCGGGGCTGATGACAAAGTAATCAACGAGGGCAAGCGGGAGCTGACCGATCTCGCGTTCATGATGCGGCTGGCATTCCCGCCCTCGGACAGCCTGCGCTTCGAAAAGGACATATTGAACGACTGGTTGCGCGAGGACATCAAGGCCGCCGCGAAGGCGGGCAGGTAGCCGCTCCGGCAACGCAAAATCCCTTTGCGCGCGACCGCGGACGCCCTACGTTCGCGACCGTGGTCTCTTCTCCGGAGGCAGGGCGCATCGACAAGTGGCTTTGGGCAGTGCGCATTTTCCGGACGCGCAGTCTGGCCACCGACGCGTGCCGCGCCGGCAGCGTCACTGTGAACGGCCAGCCGGCCAAGCCCTCCCGCGACGCACGTCCCGGTGAAGTCATCGTGGTGCGACAGGGGCTCATCCAACGCACGCTCAAGGTGCTGGCAGTGCCGCCGGCGCGCCTGGGGGCGAAGCGCGTCGCGAACTTTTGCGAGGACCAGACGCCGCCGGCGGAATTCGCCAAGGCGCGCGCGCAGCGCGTGCAGCAGTTTCTCGCCCGCGCCAAAGGCTCGGGCCGCCCGACCAAGCGCGACCGGCGCCTCATCGACCGGCTCCTCGGTTGAACGGCGCCGCCCGCGGCAGTTTTTCCATGATGAACCTTCACTCCAAATTCGAGACCGAGATGTTGGTGCGGCCGGACGACATCGATCTGTTCCAGCATGTACACAGCAGCCGCTACATGGACTATGTGCTGGCTGCCCGCTACGACCAGATGGCGCGCTGCTACGGCATGCCCTGGGAGGAATTCATCCAACGGGGTCTGGGCTGGTACATGACCGCCAACACGATGAACTTTCTCCGTCCGCTCGGTTTGGGCGAGCGCTTCATCGTGCGGACGTGGATCGAAGACTTTCTCCCCGATGGAGACGGCGTGCGCGTGCGTTTTGAAATTGAGAAACAGGCGACCGCCAAGCGCTGCGTCAACGGCCACGCCGAGTACAAGCTCATTGACCTCGCGACCAATCGCGCTGTCCCGATTCCCGCGGACATCAGGGCCAAATACAGCATCTGACCGCGCGGCGGGATGCGCATGGCGATTCACCTGCAGACCACCGGGCCCACCCCTGCCCAAGTCCAACGGCATCTCGCCGCGCTCCGGCGGTGCACCCGCTGTCCGCAGATGCACCGACCGGTCGTGGTCGGCCGGTCGGTCGCGAGCCGCATCATCCTTGTCGGCCAGGCGCCGGGCGACAAGGAGCCGAAGCTGGGCCGGCCCTTCGCGTGGACCGCCGGCCGGACGCTTTTTCAATGGTTTCAGGCGGCGCTCGGCTGGACCGAGGAGGAAACGCGCGACCGGATCTACTTTGCCGCGGTATGCCGCTGTTTTCCGGGCAAGCGGCCGCAGGGCGGCGACCGCGTGCCGGAGGCGGAGGAGGTTGCCAATTGCGCGCGCTGGCTGGGGCGCGAATTCACGCTCCTGCGGCCGCGGCTGGTGCTCCCGGTCGGCCGGCTGGCCATCGCGCAGTTCCTCGGCGAGCAGCCGCTGGCTGCGGTGATCGGCCGGTCGTTTCGCGTGACCTATCGCGGGCATGAAGTCGACGTGGTACCGCTGCCGCACCCCTCGGGGGCATCGCCGTGGCACCGCGTGGAACTGGGCAAGACGCTGCTCCAACAGGCGTTTGCGCTGGTCGCGGCGCATCCGGCCGTGCGGGCGGCGCGGTGATCGCGCAGCGGCGGCGGTTGGTTCCGCGCGACCTCTTGCCAAGGAATCGCTTGCGTTTTTCCAGGAAACCTATCTGCTGCGCGACGTTTCCCAGATAGACTCTGTGTTAGGTTACGAGATATGGTGAATTATCAGGCGGGCTTTGAGCCCGGTGATGATTTGAAACCCGGTGATCGGGAACAGTCCGTGAGCTACCGGTAGATCAAGGGATTAATCATCATGGGTTCAAAATTGTATGTGGGTAATCTGGCTTTCAGCACCACTGAGAGCGAATTGCGCGATCTCTTTGCGCAACACGGCACCGTGGCGGAAGTGTTCATCGCCATGGACAAGTTCAGCGGCCGCTCGCGCGGTTTCGCGTTTGTGACGATGGGCTCGGACGCCGAGGCCAAGGCAGCCATCACCGGCGTCAACGGCAAGAACATCGGCGGGCGTGACCTGACCGTCAACGAAGCCCGTCCGAAGGAAGAAGGCGGTGGCCGTTCCTTTGGCGGTGGCGGGGGCGGCGGGGGCGGCGGTCGCTCCTATGGCGGCGGCGGCGGCGGCAATCGCCGTTACTGAACCGGCCTTTGATCGGCCCGTTCGTCTTGCAGGCGAAGCTCCGTGCGAGCTTCGCCTTTTTGTTGAGGAAGCGGCGGGAGCCGTCCCCCGGGCGCCTCCGCGAATTGCTGCGGACTTTACATTCATCCGTCGCCCGCAAAGCTTGCCCCAATGCGCCCCGCCTTCTGGCTTCCCCTTTCCGTCGCTCTCCTCGGTGCGCTGCCACTGCAGGCGCAGCGCGAGAAGCTGCCGTGGGATGACCGCGTCATCGTCGAGAAGACCTGGCCCAAAGCCATCAAGACCTCGACCGGATTGCGCTACGTGATCCTCAAGGAAGGCACGGGCGACGCCAAAGCCCAGGCCGGAGACAAGGTGACCGTGCTCTATCAAGGCCGCCTGCTCGACGGAACCGTGTTTGGAGAGGCGCGCGATCCGGCCCACCCGTATCCGGTGCGCATCGGCCGCGATCAACTCGTTCCCGCCTGGGAAGAGGCGCTCAAGCAAATGAAGCGGGGCGAGAAACGGCTGATCATTGTGCCCTACGAGCTCGGCTACGGCACCCGCGGCGACCCGCCGCGCATTCCGCGCCGCGCCACGCTCATCTTCGAGATCGAGCTGCTGGATTTCGGCAAGGAGTAGAGCGCCGCGTCAGTGGCGGGCCCCCTGGTTGGCGGGAATCAGGTAGGGATATTGTTTGGCGAACTCGGCCGCGGCCATCTGCTTGGCCTCGTCCTCGGTCGCCGCCGCGCCGGCAACCAGCATTTCGTGCACCCGCTTGTTCATCCAGCGGTCGCGAAATTCAGCCTCGATTCCCGCCGAGGGCGGCAGTTCGGGTTGCCCGGCCTTTTTGTCTTTGTGATGCAGCAGGCTGCAACCAGAGGCGAGCGCGAGCAGGAGGGCGAGAGCGGCGGGGACTAGGTGTTTCATGGATGTGCAGATTGGTTTTGAAGGAACACACCCGGGACCGCGAGCGCATCTTTTGGGTTTCGTTGGGCCGGATTTCTGCTTGACTGTGGCCGGTATGAGCGACGAGTCCGCCCCCCAGCAGGAGCCACGTCTGAATCTGAAGTCAGAGCCAGACAAGGACCCGGTGCAGTCACCGCCTGCTCCGTCGGCCTCACCTTCCCCTTCACCCGACGAACCGGCCGGAGCTGCCTCGGAGAAGGTGAGGTTGAAGGTGCGGGTGCCAATTCAGCCGCCGGAGGCCGCACTGCCAGGCGAATCAACTCCGCTGGCCGCGGCCCCGGTGGCGGTCGAACCATCGGCCAGCGAGGAGAAGGCGGAGGCAGGGGCCAAGCTGAAGCTGAAGCCCAAGGCGGTGGCGCCGCCTTCGTCGACACCGCCAGCACCGATCCCGCCGGCAGGTGGGGAAAATCCGCCGGATCGCGGGCGCCGCGATTGGCCGCGGAGGTGGTCGCGCCCGTGGTCGGCGCCGCCGCTGCCTCGCCCTCCACCGCCACCTCCGCCGCGGGTGGGCGACCGCGCGCCGGTCGGGAAAGGCGCGGTGGGAGGGGCCGCCGCGCCGTCATCCCCAGCTCCGCCCCCGGTCCCAGAGCCGCCACTCCTGACGGCGGTTGAGGCGAAGCCCCCGTCCCTTCGCTTGGGGCTCGTGACGCTCGTGCTTTGTGTGGTCGTTTTGGTGGTGTTCTCCGGGGTCGGTTATCGCACCTACAAGAAGCTGACGGCTGGCGCGGCGAAGCAGCCGCCCCCAGCGGCGGCGCCGGTCGCCCCCGTGACCCCCCAAGGACGGGCAGTTCAGAAAGCGCGCGATGCGGTCGCCGCCGTAGCGGCCAATCGCACCGCCCCGACCAATGAAGTGATCGGATCGGAGAGGGGAGCTGGGTCCGCCACGTCGACCTCCCCGGGGGGCGTGCCAGCGCCCGCCGCCGCCACTCAGGCCACTCCGAACGCTGCGGCTCCGGCTGCCGTCGTTGCACCGAGTCAACGGTTCCGGGTCTTCATTGACCGACTCAAGATCGGCGGCGTCCGCGTCGGTCCGCCCCCCCGCCTTTTCCTGGGTGGTGTGACCTACCGGCCGGGTGAGGTCATCGACCCGTCGTTGGGAATCGTTTTTGTCAGCGTGGACGTGACCGCGCAGGAGATTGTGTTCAAGGACGGCACCGGCGCCGTGGTCCGGCGCCGATACTGAGTTGGCGGCAGGAGGAAATTGGGTTTCAAAGGAGGGCAATGAAAACCCCCGTACTGATGGCATGGCTGGCCACGATCGTCGTGGCCGCGGCAAGTGGTGGTCTGGCCCAGTCGCCCCGCGCGGCGCAGAGCGATCCGGCCCGGGAGCTGCGCGCCGGGAAAGACTTCATTTCAACCGCGGTGTATTCCGAGGAGGAGGATGCGCGGATTCTCAAGCTGTTCGAGGGATTGCGGGTGGCCGACGTTACCGACGGCATGGATGCGGTCGGGCTGCAGAACATCGGTCTGATGGATCCCGACATTCACCCGCTCTGGCGCGACACCGAACACTTCCGGCACCGATTCATCGGCATCGCGGTGACGGCCCGCTACATGCCGACCCAGTCGGGGCCGGCCGGCAGGATGGAGACCGCCCAATTCGACTAGTGGGTCTCCAACTGGTACCAGACGAAATCGAGCGAACCGTTCATGGCGCTGCTCCGCAAAGGCTCCGCGCTGGTCATCGAGGACGCCGAGGGTGTCGATGTGGGTTCCATCGGCTCGAACAACATCATGGTCTGGAAAATGAAGGGTTGTGTCGGCGTCGTCACCAGCGCGACGGCGCGCGACACGGATGAGATCATTACCGAGAAGGTCCCGCTCTACTTCAAGCATGTCGGACGCGGCATCCGGCCGGGTCGAAACGAGATCGAGTCGGTGAATCGACCCGTCGTGTGCGGGGGCGTGACCGTCATGCCCGGCGATGTCATCGTGGCCGATGGCGAGGGCGTGATCGTGGTGCCCCGGGCCCGCGCCGAGGAGGTCGCCAAATACGCGGGGAAGATCCTGGAGGGAGACAAGGCCGCCCGGCGCAATCTCTACTAGCAGCTCGGTTTGCCTTCCGACGACTCGGTCAAGTAAGCCCGACCCACTCGACGACCGACGGGGCGCGCGCCGGTCAGGTTATATTCCCAACCCGGTCCGGATGGACCGGAGCAGTTCGGGATCGGTGGCGATGCTGGTGACGCCGTTGACGCCGATCAGCCGCACCATCCGCCCGGATAGGCGCAACGTCACGTAGCTGATGACGACCACGACGGCGATGCCCAGGATGATGGCGGCGTAGTCGAGCCAGTGGTCAGCCAGGGAGGTGAAGCCGATCGTCAGGGCGATGGAACCCAGGCCGCTCAGCATCGGCATGACCAGCGGGGTGAGGGAGATGTCGTGCTTGGCGCGCGCCTCCTCGCGGCGGCGGCGCTCGGCGGCGTCCTCGCGCGGCGCGGCCAGCATGGATAGGGCGAGCCCGGAGACCAGCAGTCCGCCGGCGATGCGAATGCCCGGGATGGAGATGCCGAAAAACCGGATGATGAGGCCGCCGCCGAAAAGGCAGCTCACCAGGATGACCACCATGTACAAGCAGCCCATTTTCACCTGGCGGGCGCGGCGTTCCTCCGTGTCGCCCTCGGTAATGGTCAGCAGCACCGGGGTGGAGGCGATGGGGTTGATGACCGGCAGCAAGGCGACGACGGTGCCGAGGATGAGTTGCCAGAAATGGGACATGGACGAACCGGTGCTGAGGTTTGCGATCTCGGTTTTGGGTTGGCGAGGTTGTCGCGGGAAACGCAAAACTCAAAATCCAAAACGGCAAATCAAACGCCGCTACCACACCTCATTGGGGCCGCGGGGCACCGGGATGCGGTCGGACGCGCGGCTGCCAGCCCCGCGCATGAAGGAGGCGACGAGCCGCTGGGGACGAAATTTCGGCCGCAGTTCGCCGTGCTCGTCACAAAACTGCGCGCGCCACGTCCGGTAGGCGGCGAGGGCGTCGTCGAATTCGGCGCGCGTGCGGAACGTGGCGAGGCGGCGTCGGAATTCGATCACCGGACCGAAGCGCCTGGCATACCAGGCCGCGACTTTGCGGAACATCCGGCAGCCAAGCTCCTCCCCGAAGACTTCGCTCATCAGGTCGAGATGGCGGCGCATGACGCGCATCCGCTCGTCGAACGACGGTTCCGGGAGCAACTCTCCCGTGCGCAGGTAGTGCTGCGTCTGCCGGAAGATCCAGGGATTGTAGAACGCCCCACGGCCGATGCTCACGCCCGCACAGCCGGTCTCGTCGAGCATTCGCTTCGCGGCTTCGGGCGTGGTGACGTCGCCGTTGCCGATGACCGGGATGCGGCGCACCGCCGCCACCACCGCGCGGATGCCCGCGAGGTTGACGGTGCCGCTGAAACCCTGGGCGCGCGTCCGGCCATGCACAAAGATCGCGGCCGCCCCGGCGTCCTCCAGCACGCGCGCGAGGTCGGGGGCGGTGAGGTTGGCCTCGTCCCAGCCGAGGCGCATCTTCGCCGTGACCGGAATTCTCACGGCTTCGATCATGCCGCCCACCAGCGCCGCGGTCTTCCTGAGCTCCGTCATCATCGCCGAGCCGCCGCCGATCTTGGTGACTTTGCGCACGGGGCAGCCCATGTTGACGTCGACCGAGGCGAGGCCGAGCGATTCAACCAACCGCGCGGCGTCGCGCATCTCCGCGGGCACGCTGCCGAAAAGCTGCACGGCGAGCGGCCGGTCCGCCGGGCAGGTCTGGATGAGTTGGAGGGCCCGGTGGTTTCTCTCCAGGAGCGAGCGGGCGTTGACGAGGTCGGTGGTGGCCCAGTCGAGACCGCCGAGTTCGCGGATCGTCAGCCGCATGGGCAGGTTGGTGTAACCGGCCAGCGGCGAGAGGAAGAGGTTGGACGAGAGCTCGTAGGGACCGAGGCGCATGGTGGAAGGCGGCAAGGCGGAGCCGGGTCCGAATCAGGCGGACGATGCCGGCGGTGTCGGATTCCTCCAAAAACGCAGCAAGGGAGGAACCAGGGGTCCGACGATGAGCAGCAGGCTGGCCGCGAAAATCACCCCGGACGAGGGTGTGAGCCGGTGCGTGCCATCGAGGTTGGCCTGGCAGACCCGCTGATGCAGAAAGAGAAAAAACGCCAGCGCGCCGCAGCCGGCGGAAAGGATCATGCGGGTGATGCGGCGCCGCGTTTCCTCGCGGCGGGCGGGGGCCAGCCAGTGGTCCTTGTGCGGGAGATTGATCCAGGCATCCGGGAAAATGCTGGCGACAAAGGCGAGCGAGCCAAAGAACGCGGCAAAACCCAGCGTGAACACAACCTGATACTGGGGAAAATGCGCCCGCGGCATCCAGCCGTTGGCCCGGCCGGAGGCGGCGAAATGGGTGGCGACCAGTCCGGGGAGCTGGGGATGGTAATAGGCCGCCTGCGTCAATGACAGCAGGCACAGGGCAACGAGCAGGATGATGGGGAGATGTTTCATGCCGGCGGGGTGTCAAAGCATGCCGTGGCGATTGGACAACGGCGCCGCGATCAGCGGTCCGCCACGGCTTGTTTCATCCGCGACAGCGCCTCGATCAGCGTGGCGCGCGGGCAGCCGAAGTTCAGCCGGAGATAGGCGCCGGGTTTGGCGCCGAAATGGCGGCCGTCGGACAGACCGACGCCGTGTTTTTCAAAATGCGCGACAGGGTCCTTGAGGCCGAGCGCGGCGACGTTCAACCAGGCGAGGTAGGTGGCCTCGATGGGTGCCTCGATCTGCACGCCCGGCAGCTCGCGGGCGGCGAAATCGAGCAGGAGAGCACGGTTGCCGCGCAAATAGGCGAGCAGGGCGCGGCGCCAGGGTTCGCCCTGGCCGTAGGCGGCTGCGCAGGCCGTGTAGCCCAGACAGTTGACCTCCGCGACGATACCGGCGGTGGCGCGCAGAAAGCGGGCGCGCAGTTCCGGATCGGGGATGATGGCGAGGGACGTGCCGAGACCGGGCAGATTGTAGGTCTTGCTCGGCGCCATGAGCGTGATGGTGCGCCGGGCGATCTCGCTGCCAAGCGTGGCGGCTGGCACGTGGGGCAGATCGTCCAGGATGAGGTCGCAATGGATCTCGTCGGAGCAAAGGACGAGGTCGTGCCGCAGGCAGAACTCGGCGAGGCGCGCGAGTTCGTCACGGTGGAAAACGCGGGCGACGGGGTTGTGCGGATTGCACAGGAAGAAGAGCTTGGTCTGGGGCGTCACGGACTCTTCGAGCGCCTGCCAGTCGATCTCCCAGCGATGCGCGGCGACGTCGAGGGTCAGCGGCGCCATGATGACCCGGCGCCCCTGGTGGGAAGGCGCGGTCATGAACGGCGGGTAGACCGGTGGGTTGCACAGCACGGCCTCGCCGGACTGCGCGCAGGCGCGCGCGGCGACGTTGAGCCCGACCACCAGCCCCGGCAGCCATACCAGCCAGGACGGCTCGATGTTCCAGCCATAGCGGGTGCGCATGGTCCCGACCATCGCGTCGATGGTTGACCGGGTCGGCCGCGCGTAACCGAACACCCCGTGGTCGATGCGCGCGTGCAGCGCGGCGATGACCTCGGGCGCGGAGCGGAAATCCATGTCGGCCACCCACAGCGGGAGAATGTCGCGACCCGCGTATTTCTGCCATTTTTGCGAGTCGGTGTCGCGCCGGTCGACGGGCGTGTCGAAATCGTAGGTCATGCGGTAAGGGTTCGGAGCGTAACCATAGTTGGGCGCGGATGAACACGGTTTTCTTGCGATGGACCGCGGCGTGTGGCGGGACGATTTTTCCCGGCGGGACGACCCACGGCAGGCAAGCCTGTCGCGCCTGCGCGCGGGGGCAGAAACTAAGTTTCGAAACCGCCGCGACTTGCCCAGCCCGCCCGTCCGGCACCGGATTAGCTACCCCGGTGGCAGTTCAACACTCAATCACATCCACCAACGCACAAGGAGGAGATCATCATGCGCAGTATCATCCATTACACCAACCCCCGCAGCAGCAGTCTGCTGCCATTCGGCTTCGCGGTCCGCAGTCCGTGGACGGGCCTCGAGAGCGAAATCGGCCGGCTGTTCGAATCCACGCTGTCCGACTTCATGGCACCGGGCTTTGACCAGCGCTTCCCGGTCGACCTCTACGAGGACCAAGACAACACCTACGTCCGCGCCGAGCTGCCGGGCGTCAACCGCGACGACATCAATGTCGAGATGGTCGACGGCTATCTGACCATCAGCGCCAGCCGCAAACGCCCGGCGGCGGAGGGCCAGGGCGGGGAGACCTTCTCGCTTAGCCGCTCCGTGAGCATCGCCGAGGGCGTGCAAGCCGACAAGGTGAGTGCGGCCTATGAGAACGGCGTCCTCACGGTGACGTTGCCGAAGAAGGAAGAGGCCAAGCCGAAGAAGATCACCGTCGCGGTGCAGTGACCGTGCCGGATTTCAACTCTGAACCCAGAACAGAAAACAGGAGGTTTTGCCATGTCACTCATCCGCAATCTGGTTCCGTCCGTCGGTCGTTCACCCGCACATCGCGAGGACGGGCGCGCCCGCGCCAGTGAATCGACCGTTAAGCCGATCTATGAAGCGAAGGAAACCGACGAGGCCTGGGGCCTGCAGGTCCACCTGCCGGGCGTCGCCAAGGAAGGTCTCGAACTGTCCGCCGAGGAGGGTCGGATCACAATCCGCGGCCGCCGCAGTTGGAAGGCGCCCGCCGGCTGGACGGCCCTCTATCGCGAGTCGGCTGATGCCCCCTACGAGCTGGTGCTGTCACACGACAACACCATCGACGTGGAGAGGATCCACGCCGAGCTGAAGGATGGCGTCCTGCGGGTCTCGCTGCCCAAGGCCGAGGCCGTCAAGCCGCGCAAAATCGCGGTGCACTGAAATCGATTCAAGGTGGAGAACCGGCGCCGCCGGTCGAGGATGGCCGTGAGGCTGTCTCTCCGGTGAATCTGCCGGTAGGCCGGACAGGGCGCTGTCCGGCCTTCCTGTTTCGTGGCGGTTGAGAGCGATGGTGAGACCAGTCGAGCTGGCGGACGGCGTCTGATCCGGCGCTCTCAGTTGAAATCGATCAACTCGATGTCGAACACGAGCGAGGCCTTCGGCGGGATCACGGGCGGGGCGCCTCGTGTGCCATAGGCGAGCCACCACGGGATGATCACGGTGCGCTTCTCGCCCTTCTTCATGTCGAGAATGGTCGCGTCCCAGCCGGGGATCACCTGGCCAACCCCGACCTGGAAGCGGAACG
>JBGOXZ010000018.1:0-17307 GCA_041479395.1 Opitutaceae bacterium | reverse complement strand
GGGTTATCCCTAACCCGCCGTTTTGCCGGTCGAGTCGGCGCGTTAAGGATAACGCGCCCTACCGCCGCCTTGCGCGCTAGAGACAAACGCCCATCTCCCGTGTACCTTCCCTTCCTCCTTGCCGTCGCCGTCGGCTACTTTCTCGGGGCGCTTCCGTTTGGCTACCTCGTGGCCCGGGCGCACGGGGTGGATATTTTCAAGGCGGGCAGCGGCAATCCCGGTGCGACCAACGTCAAGCGCGTGCTCGGCGCCAAGGCGGGCAACACGGTCTACTTCCTCGACGCGCTCAAAGGTGCGGTGGCGGCGGGCTGGCCGCGGGCGATAGCGGTGGTTTTTGCGCCATTCCTTGTACGACTTCTTGCGGATACCTATACCGGTAGTATTTGGTCACGTCTGGTCATCGTCGCCTTCGTCAACCTCGGCGCGATGCAGGTGGCCGGTCTTATCGGAGCCGTGCTCGGTCACTCGTTTTCCTGTTTCACCCACTTCAAGGGCGGCAAGGGCGTGGCCACCGCCTCCGGCGGACTCTTCGTACTCATGCCTATCCCGATTCTGATCGGCGTCGCCGTCTGGTTTATCACGTTCTTCGCCTCACGGTATGTATCCCTGGCGTCGATTCTCGCCTCGATTGCCGTGCCGGCGGCGGCGTGGACGCTTGGTCTGGCGCTCATCCTCAAAATCGTCGTCACGCTGCTCGGCGCGCTCGTGATCGCGCGGCATCACTCCAACATCCGCCGTCTGCTCGCCGGCACCGAGCATCGGTGGGAGCGCCGGCAGAAAGTGGAAGCCTCATGAGCAAACCGTCCGTCATCAACATCGGCTTTTGCGGCCTCGGCACAGTGGGGCAGGGCGTGTGGAAGCACCTCTCGGCCAGCCGCGCGGCGCTCGAGGCCCGCCTCGGCGCCAGGCTCGAGCTCTACCGGGTCGCGGTGCGCGATCCCCACAAGCCGCGCGCCGTCAGTGTGCCGCCCGCCAAGCTCACCACCGACGCGCTCGCCGTGGCCACCGATCCGGCCGTGTCCATTGTCTGCGAACTCATCGGAGGCACGACCCTCGCCCGCGAGGTCACGCTGGCGGCCCTGGCCAGGGGCAAGATCGTCGTCTCCGCCAACAAGGCGCTGCTGTGCGAATCCGGCGCGGAGATCTTTGCGGCGGCGCGAAAAGGCGGCGGCCATTTCTTTTTCGAGGCCAGCGTGGCCGGCGGCATCCCCATCATCAAGGCGCTGCGCGAGGGCCTCATCGCCAACCGCTTCCCGCGCATCTACGGCATTCTCAACGGCACCTGCAACTACCTCCTTACGCGCATGGAGCGCGAGGGGGCGTCCTACGCCGATGTCCTGGCCGATGCCAAGCGGCTCGGCTATGCCGAGGCGGATGAGACGCTCGATGTGCAGGGGTGGGACACCGCGCACAAGGCCGCGATCCTCGCCTTCCTCGCCCACGGCGTGTGGGTGAAGACCGACCAGATGCTGGTCGAGGGCATCACGCGAATCACCCAGACCGACATCGTCCATGCCGCCCAGCTCGGCTACGGCATCAAGCTGCTGGCGGTGATCACCCGCGACTTCGAGACCAACCAGTTTTTCGTGCGGGTGCATCCGACGCTGCTGTCGCGCCGCCTCGTGCTCGCCAACGTGGACGGAGTCTACAACGGCATCGCCGTCACCGGCGATGTGGTCGGCACCACGCTCTACATCGGCCGGGGGGCGGGGCAGGACGCCACCGCCAGCGCGGTGATCGGCGACATCGCGGACGCCGTCACGCTGCTTACCAGCGGGAAGTCGGTGGTCGTGCCGGACGAAGCCGCGGCGATCCACGCCGGCGGCCGCAAGGGCGCGAAGCTCGCGCCGCTGGAGAGCGTTTGCAGCCGTTACTACTTGCGGCTCGAGGTCAGGGATCAGCCGGGTGTGCTGGCGCAGATCGCGACGGTCACGGCCCAAAACCGGGTGAGCATCGAGAGCGTCATCCAGCGCGGCAGCCACCGGCCCGACACCGCCACGCTCATTCTGACGACGCATCAAAGCAACGAGCGGGCCATCCGCGCGACGCTCGCCGGCCTGGCGCAAATCGACAGCGTGCTCGAGACGCCTCTCCTGCTGCGCATCGGGGATTTCGAGGAGTGACACGCATGGCCGCGCCCCGTCACGTAGGAAGCCCGCTCGCGGGCGATGGTTCAGGACCGGTCGCAAGCGACCTTCCTGCCGGTGACCCTTCCCGCACCTGATCTTCCAACATGGCTCGAATCGTTCAGAAATACGGCGGCACTTCGGTGGGCGACATCGAGCGCATCAAGAAAGTCGCCGAGCGCATCAAGGCGGCCCGCGACGAGGGCAACGAGCTCGTCGTGGTCGTCTCGGCCCGCTCGGGCGTCACGAACGAGCTCATTGCCCGCGCCAAGGCGATCCATGAGCATCCCTCCGACCGGGAGATGGACATGCTGCTGGCCACCGGCGAGCAGGAGACCATCGCCCTCACCGCCATCGCGCTGCACGCGCTCGCGGTCCAGGCCGTGTCCTACACTGGCGCGCAGGCCGGCATTTTCACCGACGCGGTGCACACCAAGGCGAAGATCAAGACCATCAACGCCCGGCCGATCGAACTCGACCTCAAGGCCGGCAAGGTTGTCATCGTCGCCGGCTTCCAGGGCATCAACGAGGACGGCCAGATCACGACCCTGGGCCGGGGCGGCTCCGACCTCACCGCCATCGCGCTCGCCGCCGCGCTCAAGGCGGACCGGTGCGAGATCTACACCGACGTCGACGGCGTTTACACCGCCGATCCGCGCGTGGTAAAGGATGCCCGCAAGCTCGCGGAGATCAGCTACGACGAAATGCTCGAGCTCGCGAGCAGCGGCTCCAAGGTCATGCAGTCGCGCTCGGTGGAATTCGCCAAGAAATACAACGTCGTCTTTGAGGTCCGCTCATCGTTCAATCACAACCCGGGAACCATCGTGAAAGAAGAAGTCAGCTACATGGAACAGGTCGTCGTGCGCGGCGTGGCCGTGGACAAGGACCAGGCCAAGGTCGTGGTCAGCAACATCCCGGACAAGCCGGGCTCCGCGGCGAAGGTGTTCCGCGCCCTGGCGGACGCGAACGTCATCGTCGACATGATCGTGCAGAACATCGGGCACCACGGCGTGGCCAACCTCACCTTCACGGTGCCGCAGGGCGACTCGCACCGGGCGCAGCAGGCGCTCGAGCCCGTGTTCGCGGAGCTCGGCGGCGGCGAGGTGGCCATTCACAACCAGATCGCCAAGCTTTCCGTCGTGGGCGTGGGCATGAAGACGCACAGCGGCGTGGCGGCCACGCTTTTCCAGACGCTGGCCGACCAGGGCGTGAACATCGAGCTCATCAGCACGTCCGAGATCAAGATCTCGGTCGTGATCGACGCCGCCCGCGCCGACGCCGCCGCCCGCGCGGTGCACGCCGCGTTTCAGCTCGATCGCCTTTGATCGAGCTAAGACGCAGAAGCCAGCAGTCAGATGTCAGACGCATGATGGCGAACCCAACTTCATTCTTCCTGAAACCTTCTTCGTCAGGATCTCTGCGAGCTGACGTCTGACCGCTGACATCTGGTTTCAAATATCTGGCTCCTTCTCATGAGATTCATCAGCACGCGCGGACAGACCGAAGCCGTCAGCTTCACGCAGGCGGTGGCGATCGGCCTCGCCCCGGATGGCGGCCTGTTTCTGCCGGAGACACTGCCGGATCTTTCGGGCGATCTGGTCCGCTTCGCCCGGCTGGACTACCCCGCGCTGTGCCATGAATTCCTCCGGCGCTTTGCGACGGACATGGCGGCGTCCCTCCAGGACATCGTCGCGCGCTCCTACCGCGGCTTCCGGCACCCCGGCATCGCCCCGCTCGAACAGCTCGGCGAAAATCTCTTCGTCCTCGAGCTGTTCCACGGGCCGACCCTCGCGTTCAAGGACTTCGCGCTTCAGCTGCTCGGCAATCTCTATGAGCACCAGTGCCGGGTGCGCGGTGAAACGCTCAACGTGCTCGCTGCCACCTCGGGCGACACGGGCGCGGCGGCCATCCACGGCCTGCTCGACAAGCCGGGCGTCGCGATCTTCATCCTCTATCCGGACGGTCGCATCGCGCCGCTGCAGGAGCGGCAGATGGCCTGCACTGGCGCGGCCAACGTGTTCGCCCTCGCGGTGGACGGCACGTTCGACGACGCGCAGGCCGCGTTGAAAGACGTGTTCGGCGACCAGGCCTTCCGCGCGCGGCACCGGCTGTCGGCGGTCAACTCCATCAACCTGGCGCGCGTGCTCGCCCAGTGCGTCTACTATCTGTACGCCTGGCTGCGGCTGCCGAAGGAGAAGCGCCTGAACGTCGAATTCGTCGTGCCCACGGGCAACTTCGGCAATGTGCTGGCCGGATGGATGCTCCAGAAAATGGGCGTGCCGATCCGCGGCTTCAAGATCGCCACCAACCAGAACGACATCCTCTACCGTCTCTTCACCACCGGCGAGTATCGCGTGGCCGCGGTCGCGCCCAGCCTTGCGCCCTCGATGGACATCCAGGTGGCGTCAAACTTCGAGCGTTTCCTCTACTACAGCGCCGGCCGCGACCCGGGGCGCGTGCGCGAGATCATGGGGACGTTCAAGGCCACCGGCACTTATCGCTTTGAGCACTTCGACGCCGACACCTTCACCGCCTCGCACTGCACGGACGCCGAAATCTCCGGCATCATCAAGCAGGTCTACCACAAGTACGGCTACGTCTGCGACCCGCACACCGCTTGCGGTTTCAAGGAGATCAGCCGCGACCGGTTGAGCGTGGTGCTGGCGACCGCCAGCCCGGCGAAGTTTCCGGACGTCATTCGCGCCGCCATCGGGCAGGAGCCCAAGCACCCGAGCCTCGAGGCGCTGAAGTCCGCGCCGGTCGTCAAGCACCGTGTGAAGTCCGATCCCGCGGCCATCAAGGCTTTCATCGCGCAGCACGGCGTGTGAAACCAATTGGACACTGACGGGGCTCTGGGCGGAACCCCTCAGTGCAATATCCGGCGCGCACCCGGTTGCGATTGTCCCGGCAGGGCCCTATCGTGGAGCCGGTGCAGGGTCGCGACGGGTCCGGCTGCGCACCTCACCGGCAGTTCGATTCACTCTTTGCGTGCCATGAAACTCGCGGTTGTTCTCACGCTCGTTTTGTCTGCTGTGGTGCGTCTGGCTGCAGAACGCATCAACCAGGAAGGCCGTGTCCTCGGCCCGGAGCCGACGGTCGCCGGGCCCATCCTGTTCAATACGCCGGGGGCCGACGCCGTGGTCGCGGCGCTGCAGATCATGCCGTTGGACAGTCCCTGGAACGAGGACATCTCGAGCCGGCCGCTGCTGGCCAATTCCGATGCGATGATCGCACAGATCCGCGCCGATCTGTCCGCGAGCCGGCGCACGCTGCGGGCTTTTTATGAGATGAACTTCGTCCTGGTGCCCGATGCGCAGCCGTACGTGCCGATCGCGTTTGTCGACTACCCGGATGAGTCGGATCCCAGCCCGTATCCGATTCCCGCGAACATGCCGATCGAAACCTGGCCGCGGGAAACCGGCACGCTCACCCTGCAACAGTGGCAGCAGGACGTGAACGGCGTCGGCGGCGACCGGCACTCGATCGTGGTCATGCCCGGCACGGGCTCCTTCTGGGAGACGTGGCAGGCATTGCTCGTCGGCACGGCGTGGCAGGCGTCGAACGGCGCGCGGTTCAACGTGCGGAGCAACGCCCTCCGGCCCGCCGGCTGGACCTCCGGTGACGCCGCTGGGCTGCCGATGTTCCCGGCGCTGGTCCGATACGACGAGTGCCAGCGTGGCATGGTGGAGCACGCCATGCGCGTGGTGGTGCAACGCTCGCGGCGCGAATATCTTTACCCCGCTAACCACTACGCCTCGTCCACGCCCGCCTCGCAGGTCAACGTGCCGGCGATGGGGCAGCGCGTGCGGCTCGAGGCCGGCTTCGCGATCCCGTCGAATTGGACCATCTACGAAAAGGCCGTCTGTCTTGGTCTCAAAAAGTACGGCGCCATCGTGGCGGACAACGGCGGTTTCTTCTCGATCTCGGTGACACCGGACGACCGGTATCCGGCCGGAGCGTTCGACAACCTCTCGAGCATCGACGTCAACAACTTCGAGGTCGTGCAAACCACCGGTCCCAACGGGGGACCGCGCTCGCCGGGCGCGCCCACGGCGGATGCCGGCCCCGATCTTGACGTGCCGTTTCCGGCCACCGCCACGATCAGCGGCAGCGCCACGGGCGCGGGCATCACCGTCGAGTGGACGAAGTACGCCGGCCCGGGATCGGTCACATTCGGCGACACGACGCAGGCGGCCACGACGGTCTCTTTCGGCATGCCGGGCACCTACACGCTCATGCTGCAGGTGCGCGACGGCGTTCATGCCACGGCACGCGATGCGGTCGTGGTGAATGTCGTGTTGCCGGTGCTCGTCATGCGGGCAGGCGGCGATGCGATCGTCGCCTTCAAGAGCGCTTTCGGCCAGACCTACCGCGTGGAGCGAGCGACGGATCCTGCCAATGGTCCTTGGACGACCATCGCCGACAACCTCGTCGGCACCGGCGCCGGGCTCTCCGTCACCGATTCGGGCGCGCTCACGAATTTTCCAGCCGCGGTCTACCGCGTGGAGTTCACTCCGCGCTAGGCCGAAGCGCGGCGCCGGCGCGCGGTGCCGCACGACGAAAACGGGCGGCCCGATTGGGCGTCCGTTCGCATCATTGAGCTCTTGCTGGACTTCTGGACCGCCCGATGCAATTGACCAGACGGGTTGGTACACTTCTGCTGGCCCCAATCATCTCATGCCTATGAAAACGTTCACCATCGTACTCCTCCTGACAGCGGCAGTCTCGGGCTTTGGCCAGCCGATGGACCGGGGTTCGCAACAACCGGTCACCGTGCGTGTCGCCACGGAGGTGGAAGAACTCGCCCGGGGCTACGCCGCGGCGTTTTCCACCATCACGCGGACCCCGGTGTACTTGATTCATTCGCGGGACGACACCACCACGGTCTTGATCAGCATCAAGTCGGTCAAGGCGTCGGCCGGGGTCCTGATCGTCCAGGACGAAAAGGGACTGACCTACGTGATCAACCCCCGGGATGTCGTCATGATCACGGATGCGCCCCCGAAGAAGGAGACGTAAGGCGGTAGGCCAGCCCTGAAGCCTTGCTTGGTTTCGTGCGGCTGGAACCATGATTGAATTCTCCGTTCGTACATGGTTCGGGCGATCATGCGAATCATCCTTGTTAGCGTGGCATTTGGGCTGTTGGCGCCGTCGCTGCGGGCCGGCATCCCTGATTTGCTGATGGAAGCCGGCATGAAGGTGTCGCAGGACGCGGAGCGCTGGGCCTACACGGAGATCACGATTGCGACGGACCGCAAGGGTCGATCCACGGGGGAAACCGTGGTGCGGGTGGATCCCTCCAAGCCCTACGCGGAGCAGTTTAAGCCGATCAAGATCGGCGGAAAGCCGCCGCCGGAGAGGCAAATCAGGCAATATCGCGGCAAAGGGGAGCGGCACGGGCGGGATCTGGAGCGGCGGGAACGCGCGGGTCAGGCGGGCCGTCCTGGCGAACCGCCGCGCGTCACCCTCAACGGCGCGGCGAGCGTCGCGGATATCGACCACATCTCCGTCGCCGAGGAGGACGCGCGCAGCATCACCTACGAGATCCCTCTACTCCCGGACGAGAAACACCGCCTGCCGATGGAGAAGCTGCAGTTGCGGCTGCGCGTCAACAGGGCGCAGCGCACGCTCGAGAATGTGTCCGTGCGCGTGCGGTCGCCGTTCCGAGTCAGGTTGATCGCCAGAGTCAACACGGGTGAGTTTGGCGTCGATTTCACCGAGGTCGATCCGCGGTTCGCGCCGCCGATGACCGCCCTGCACGGCGATCTCATCGCTTCGCTGTTGTTCGCCAAGGTCGCGGCAAAGGTCGAGATCAAACGGACGGATTTTGAACGCGTGAAACCTTACAACGAGCACTTCCAAGTGAAAGTCGGCCCGCTGCAGTTCATCAGCTTCTGAGGCAGCCGGCGACGATCCGCGCCGGGCCGCGGAAACCCGCTTCGCTCGAACCGAGCGCAGTCACCGGACGGCGGACGTGGGCAAATGTTTGCCTGACGCGGCGCCTTGGTGTGGTTAGTGCCCTTGTCGTGCGCGAAACGAATGCCATCTCCGCTGCGTCCGCCCGTTCCGAGGCGTCCCTGGCGGACGCATCCTTGGGGAAGATCCTGGCGGCGGCCGGTGTCATCGGGTTGGCCGCGCTGGCGGCGTACTGGAACAGTTACTCATGTCCCTTTGTTTTCGATGATCTGCCGGCGATCGTGGACAATACCACGATCCGGCATCTGTGGCCGGTCGGGGACGTGCTGTCACCGGCGGCGAACGGCGGTGGGTCGAGCGGCCGGCCGCTGTTCAATCTCTCCCTGGCCGTCAACTACGCGCTGGGTGGCCTCGATGTGCGGGGGTATCACGCGGTGAATCTGCTCCTGCATGTCTTGACCGGCCTGACGCTGTTCGGCGTGGTGCGGCGGACCCTTCGACTCCGCTCAGGGCAGGCGCAACCAAGCAAGGATTCCCTGCCGCTGGCGCTGGCCGTGGCGCTGCTCTGGACCGTGCATCCGCTGCTGACCGAGTCGGTGACCGGCGTGGTCAACCGCGCCGAACTGCTCGCGGGGCTGTTCTACCTGCTGACGCTGTATGGCTTCATTCGCGCCACGGCATCGCCGGCGGCGGGAAGGTGGCACGCGCTTTCGATCGGCGCCTGCCTGCTGGGAATGGCGAGCAAGGAATGGGTGGTTTCCGCGCCGGTCATGATCCTGCTGTACGACCGGACGTTCGTGGCCGGCACATTCCGCGAGGCGTGGCGGAAACGCCGGGGCTGCTATCTGGGACTCGCCGCCACCTGGGCGCTGCTGGTCTTGCTGATGATCGGCAGCCACCGCCGCAATGACACGGTCGGTTTCGGTCTGGGCGTGAGCCCGTGGTCGTACGCGCTCACACAATGCCTCGCGGTCGCACGCTACCTCCGACTGGCCGTCTGGCCGCACCCGTTGGTGTTCGATTATGGCACGTATTTGGTGAAAGATCCGATTGCCGTGGCGCCTCAGGCCTTGTTGCTGACGCTGCTGGTGGCGGGCACACTGGCCGCCCTGCGGCGGCGGCCAGTCATTGGCTTTATCGGTGCGTCGTTCTTCGCGATCCTGGCACCGAGTTCGAGCGTGGTGCCGCTGACGACGCAGACGATGGCGGAGCACCGCATGTACCTGCCCCTGGCCGCCGTAATCGCGGCGGTCGTGATGGGGACGCACGCCGTGGCCGGGCGGCGCAGCCTCGTTGGTATCCTCGTGCTGGCCGTGGGGCTCGGGTGGCTCACCGTGCGCCGCAACGACGATTTCCGCAGTGAGTTTGCGATCTGGAGCGACACCGTGGCCAAATGGCCGGACAATGCGCGGGCGCATCACCGGTTGGGAATCCTGCTGCTGACGACGGGCAGGGTGCCGGAGGCGATCGGGCAGTACCGGGAGGCGCTGCGGGTTGAACCCGACAATCCTGAAATCCTCAACGCGCTCGGCCACGCCCTGTTCGACGCCGGGCGGATCCCGGAGGCCATCGGCTGCTACGAGCGGACGCTGCGGATCAAACCCGATTTTGCCGAAGTGCACAACAACTTGGGCATTGCCCTGGCCCGCGAGGGACGACGGGCGGAGGCGATGGGACACTTTCAGGAAGCCTTGCGCCTCAAGCCCGATTATGCGGAGGCGCACAACAATCTCGGCTTTGCCCTGATGCAGGCGGGGAGGGTGCCGGAGGCGGCGGGTCACTTTGAGCAGGCCCTACGCCTCAAACCCGATGATGCCGATGCCCGACTCAACCTGGGCAATGCCTTCCTGCAACTGGGCCGGGCGCAGGAGGCGATCGGACAATATGAGCAGGCGCTGCGGATAAAATCCGATCTCGCCGAGGCGCACAGCAACCTGGGCTACGTGCTGGCCAAGATGGGCCGGATCCCTGAGGCGATCAGCCATTACGCGGAACTCCTGCGGATCGAGCCTGATAACGGCGACGCGCGCCAGAGTCTGGCCCGGTTGCAGGCGATGCAGCAGACCGGCAGGGCAGGGCAATAACCCGGTGACGCCAGTGAATCGTCGCCGAGGGGCTGGAAGGGGCCGCAGGCGGCGCGGGTCGTTTCGCCGGCCGGAAAAACAGAATGGACACTCGTCCGGAATTAGCCTTTTCTGGCGCTTCCGTTCTTATTCGTCATGACGCTCCGCCCCTCCATTCGCACCGCGATCATCGGCTTGATCGTCACCATTGGCCGCCGGCCCGGGCTTGGCGACATGGCGTGAGCTGCTGCGCAGACACCACGTCACTCGCAACGCCCCGGGCCAAACCCCCGGGGTTTTTGTTTTATGAAGCACCCCCCGCTCAAAATCTACGACACCACCCTCCGCGACGGCACGCAGGGTGAGGGCATATCGTTTTCGGTGACCGACAAGCTCCTCATCACCGAACGACTCGACCAGTTCGGCGTCGACTACATCGAGGGTGGATTCCCGGGTTCCAACCCCCGCGATATCACCTTCTTCGCCGAGGTGGGCCGGCTGAAGCTTCACCACGCCCGGATCGCGGCGTTCGGTTCCACCCGCCGCGCCGGCGTCGCCGCCGCCCACGACGCCCAGCTCAAGGTGCTGCTCGACGCGGGCACCGCGGTCGTGACCATCGTCGGCAAGACGTGGCTGCTCCATGTCACCGAAGTTCTCCGCACCACGCCGGAGGAGAACCTCGCCATGATCGAGGATTCGGTGCGCCATCTGGTGGCCCACGGCCGCGAGGTGATCTACGACGCCGAACACTTCTTCGATGGTTTCAAGGGGGACCCGGACTATGCCCTCCGGACCTTGGCGGCAGCGAAGCGAGGCGGCGCGGCCAACCTCACGCTGTGCGACACCAACGGCGGCACGCTCGTCGACGACTTCAAGGAGATCGTCACGCGGGTAGTGCGAGAATTCGGCGGCAAAAATGTCGGGGTGCACTGCCACAACGACAGCGGTCTGGGCGTGGCGGTTTCGCTCGCCGGCATCGCGGCCGGAGCCACGCTGGTGCAGGGTACCATCAATGGATTCGGCGAGCGCATTGGCAACGCGAACCTGACGACCATCCTGCCCAACCTGTTCCTGAAGATGGACCGCACCGCGTTCTGCCGGCCCAATCTGCCGCACCTGCGCGAGCTCTCGCACTATCTCGACGAGCTGGCCAACCAGCGTCCCAATCCGAAGGAGCCCTTTGTCGGCGTCTCCGCCTTTGCGCACAAAGGGGGTCTGCACGCCAACGCGGCGCAGAAGGTGGCCCGCAGCTACGAACACATCGATCCCGCCCTGGTCGGCAACCACACGCGGGTGCTGGTGTCCGATCTGGCCGGCCGCACGAGCATCGCCGTGAAGGCGCGGGAGCTGGGCTTCGAGCTCGACGAGAAGGCGCCGGAGATGAAGGAGATCCTCGAGGAGTTGAAGCAGCTGGAGTTCGAGGGGCATGAGTTTGAGGCAGCCGACGCGTCCTTGAAGCTCCTGCTCGCAAAATCGCTGAAGCGCCATTCGCCCGCCTTCGAGTTCGAGGGATTCCGGGTGATCATCGAGCGCCGCGGTCCCGAATCGTCTGTCGTGGCCGAGGCGACGGTGAAATTGAAGGTGAAGGGCAAGCCCATGCACACGGTGGCCGAGTGCGTCGGCCCGGTGGGCGCGCTCGACAAGGCGCTGCGCCTCGCGCTGGAAAAGGCCTATCCGGCCATCAAGGACACGGCACTGAGCGACTACAAGGTGCGCATCCTCGACAGCAAGCGCGGCACCAACTCCCGCGCCCGCGTGCTGATCGAGACGACCGACGGCCAGGAGCTCTGGGGCACGGTCGGCGTGAGCGACAACATTATTGAAGCCAGCTGGGAGGCGCTCCGCGACGCCATCGAATACAAGCTCCTGCTCGAGGAGGAAAAGAACGCCGCGGGATCTCTGCTCCCGGAGACCGCGGTGGCAAAGCCGGATCACGGATCGCGGAAGCCGGATGGCGCCTAGCTCCCGTCTTTCCGGCTTCCGGCATCGCAGATTACAGCATCGGGGCGAACAGGCGGCTGAGGTCCTCGGCAATGTTGCCGAGCAGGCGCCGCCGTGACGACTTCGCCGCCGTGAGCGGCTCGCAGTGGACGATGAGCTCCTGCGCCCAGGCGCGCATGGCGCGCACCTCGGGCTCGGAATAGACAAACACGCCGATCTCGAAGTTCACGAAGAGCGAGCGCAGGTCGAAGTTGGCCGAGCCGAGCAGGCCGATGCGGTCGTCGACGATCATGCCCTTGCTGTGCATCATGCCCGGCTGAAAGAGGAGCACCTGCGCGCCGGCCTTCTGCAGTTCGCGCAGGTAATAACGCCGCGCATGGTCGGCGATCGGATGGTTCGAGCGGGCCGGCACCACGAGCTTCACCTCGTGACCGGTGCGCGCCTTCACCACCAGCGAACGAAAGAGCACCTCGTCGGGGATGAAATAGGGCGTGATGATCCAAATGCGGCGCTTCGCCTCCTGGATGAACGAGAGGATGCCTTCGTAGAGCGCATCACCCTCGACGTCGGGTCCGCTGGCGACGACCTGCAGCTCGCACGCGCCGCGCGGCTCGATCACCGGGACGCCCCTTTCCGCGTGCAGGGCGTCGACCGACTGGCCGCTGGCGTAGCGCCAGTCGGCGAGGAAAATCTCGTTGAGCAGCTCGACGGCGGGACCCTCGATGACCGCGCCGAAGTCGCGCCAGCGCTTCTTGAGCGCCCGCGGCCCCATGTACTCGCTGGCAAGATTGTGGCCGCCGAGGATGACACGCTGTTGGTCGAACACGGCGATCTTGCGATGATTACGGAGATTCGCCGAGCCGCGCCACTGCAGCATCAGCACGGGCATGAAGCGCTGCACCTCGCCGCCGGCCTTCCGGAGTGGATCCACGAAGCCGCGGCTGCTCAGGACACAACCCACGGCGTCGAGCAGCAGCCTTACTTTCACCCCCTCGCGCGCGCGCTGCGTCAGCAATTCCACGATCCGCCGCCCCGTGTCATCGCGACCGAGAATGAAGGTCATCAAGTGGATCGTATGTCTGGCCCCGCGAATCTGCCGTTCGAACTCGGCATACGCCTCCTCGCCGCTGGTGAGAAAACGCACGGCGTTTCCGCCCACCGGCGGGCACCCGCTTTCGCGCACGAGGGCCTGGGCGATGGCCCCGGCCGCGGCGGCCGAGGTCACTGCGGCCGCGTCCGAGGGCACGGGGGAAAGGCGCGACTTGCGGGCGACAAGGCGGCGGAGCTTGCGGCCGCCGAGCAGCAGGTAGAGGGGCACGCCGATGTAGGGGATGAGCACGATGACGAGCAGCCACGCCATGGTGTTGCCGGGCTGGCGCTTCTCGCTCATGAGGCGCGCGATCAGAAACACCGCGAGCAGGAAACCGCCCACGGTCAACAGGTGGCTCAGGATCTCGGCATAAATCGAGTCCTTCATCTCAAGGGGTAGAGTGGGAGCCGGGGTGCGGGCAGGGAAGGCGATTCTACGGCGGGGCGGCGATATTTTGGTCGACGCAGAATTCGCGGTGGACGGATGACGGATAGGCGATGGCCCGTCGCAACTCAACTCCGCAGTGGCGGGACAAACGCCCGGTTTGTCGTCGGAGGAGTGTGGACCAATGCCGGGCCTTGGGCGGTGAGTTTTGAAAAGGGCCTGCGCCAGGCCGGTCATGCTGAGCGCAGCGAAGCATCCAGTGAAACATCGCCGACAATTGCGGCGCCGTTCCGCCGGTTCCGTCACCCCGTTCCGGATGACAAACGAGGAGCTCACTGGCACGAAGGGAAGCGAAGCCGCACGTCGGGGATCACGTCGCCGACAAGTTGACATCCAGCGGAGATGACCATCTTCCGGGCCAAGACTGCAGCGACCAGGGCGCCCCGCTCGCCGAACTCCGAATACGAGGAAACCATGCAGGTACCCGGATCGGGGCAGGATGAACCCCTTCGGGCTCGCCGGCTGAGCCGCCCCTTGCCAAGCCGGGAGAACTGTGAGTTAGTTCGAGCCCTTCAGCATGGCTTCGTCCTCCGCCGCCACCGCCCAGCTCAAACGCCGGCTCGGCGCCGCCGTCCGCACCGACCGGCGGGCGCGTTGGGAGGCGTCGTTCGACAGCAGCAAGCTGTCGTATCTGCCCGAGGCGGTCGTCAAACCGCGCCGGGCGGCCGACGTGGGCGTGGTGCTCGCGCTGGCCAACCGGCATGGCGTGCCGGTCACGGCGCGCGGCCGGGGCACGTCGCTGACCGGCTCGGCGGTGCCGCTCCGTGGCGGCTGGGTCATTGACCTCACCGGTCTGCGCCGAATCCGCATCGACGCCGAGGCGGGCATGGCCCACGTGCAGGCAGGCGCAACCAACGCGGCGATTCACGCGGCCGCCGAGGCGGAAGGCTGGTTCTACCCGCCCGACCCCTCGTCAAACGAGTATTGCACCATCGGCGGCAACATTGCCTGCAATGCCGGTGGCATGCACGGCGGGAAATACGGCGTCACCCGCGACTATGTTCTCGCGCTGAAGGGCTTTCTGCCGACGGGCGAATGGGTGGAGTGGGGGACGGCCACCCGGAAATTCTCCGCGGGCTTCAACCTGCGCGATCTCTGGATCGGCAGCGAAGGGCTCCTCGGAGTCGTGACCGATGCCGTGCTCCGGCTCATTCCGCGGCCGCCCGCGCGGTGGACGCTGCTGACGGCCTTTCCCGGCGAGGTGGCCGCGCTGCGCGCCGCCCGCGCGCTCTTCGCGCGGCGGGTGCAGCCCGCGATCTGCGAATTCATCGACCGGTCCAGCGTGCGATGCGTGGAACGGGCCACGGGCAAATGCGTCTTCCCCGGACAGGCCGGCCGGGCAGTCATCCTGATCGAGCTCGCCGGAACCCGCAGCGAGCTCGCCGGCCAGAAACGGGCCGTGCTGGCCTGGGCCAGACAGCACGCCGCGGCGTTCCGGGAGGCGCGCGGCCGCGCCGAGGCCGAGCAGCTCTGGACGGTGCGCCGCAAATGCTCGGGCGCCATGTACGAGCTCGGCGATGCCAAGCTGAACGAGGACATTGCCATTCCCATGCGGCAGTATGAGCGCTTCGCCGGCTTTCTCGAGCGGCTGCGCCGCGAATCGGGACTGCCCATCCCGACATTCGGGCACCTCGCCGACGGCAATCTGCACGTGAACATCATCTTCCATGCCGACAATCCGGGCGAGAGCCGCGCCGCGGAAGCCGCCGTGCAGCGGCTGATGAAGACAGTCGTGTCAATGGGCGGCACCATTTCGGGTGAACACGGCATCGGTCTGGCGAAGACGCCATTCCTGCGGCTTCAGCACCGCCCAGCGCAGGTCCGCGCCATGCTCGCCGTGAAGAAAGCGCTCGATCCGCGCGGCATTCTCAATCCCGGGAAGATATTCGAGGTGTTCCGGGTGTGGCAGCATCCGCGCATCGCGGTGCGCCTGCCGTGGGACCACAAGTGACGCGTCCGAATCGGATGCGTTCTCCTGGGCAAAGCAAAGGATCGAGACTGGCATGAGCACGGACAAACCGGACAACGTCTCGCTGAAGATTCGGCCCTATCGTGAGGCCGACGAGGCGGCGGTGATCGCGCTCTGGCGGACGTGCGACCTCGTGCGGCCGTGGAACGATCCGCGCAAGGACATCCGCCGCAAGTTGCGGGTAAACCCCGAGTGGTTCCTGGTCGGGCAGCAGGACGGAAGGATCGTCGGCACCGTGATGGCCGGCTACGAAGGGCATCGCGGCTGGATCAATTATCTGGCGGTCGAACCCGCCTTGCAGCGCGGTGGCCTGGGTCGGGCGCTCATGGCGGAGGCCGAATGTCTCTTGCGCGCCTGCGGCTGCCCGAAGATCAATCTGCAGGTGCGGGCGACCAACGCCGCCGCGATCACCTTCTATCGTCGACTGGGCTACGCGGTGGATGAAGTGGTCAGCATGGGCAAGCGGATGGAATCCGACAAATAGGCGTATCGGCTGACGTTGCCGGAGCGGCTTTCCTTCGTCCGCCGCAGGTTTATGTACAGTCGGAGCACCGCGATTCCGCGGTGCGGCGTATCTGGAGTTGCGCGAGGAAATTGGACGGCTTCCAAGACAGCGCGGCTCGCCCTGGTGGCGAGAATAAGCACGGATCGGCCGGGCCGGAGGAGGCGGACTCAGGTGGCCGCTTCGCCGCGCTCGTCGGTCCGGATGCGGACCACCTCGTCGAGGGGGACGACGAAGACCTTGCCATCGCCGATCTTGCCGGTCTTGGCGGATTTCACGATGGTCTCTACGGCCCGGGGGGCAAGTTCGTCGCCCACAGCGATCTCGATCTTCACCTTGGGGAGAAAGTCGACGGTGTACTCGCTACCGCGGTAGATCTCGGTGTGGCCCTTCTGGCGGCCAAATCCTTTGACCTCGGTGACGGTCATGCCCGCGATGCCGATGCCGGAAAGGGCTTCCTTAACTTCCTCGAGCTTGAAGGGTTTGATGATGGCGATGATGAGCTTCATTGCGGGATGAGGTTAACAGCGCGAAGGCTCGACTGGGAGATTGTCGCGGCATGATATTATACTTCCGGGGTTTGATGGCGATACGTTTGTGCAGGCGCCGGAGGCGCCTCCGGCACAGCCGGCCCGACGGTGCAGGAGTGCCCGCCAGTGTCGGGATAGCCGAAGAGCGACTGATCGCGGGGGGAACGCGGCCCGGTTGCCCGCGGCGGGCTTTCCTTGCGCCACGCGGAAAATTCCCTGTGAACAACTCACTGCACTTTCCCATTGCGGTCGCAAATTCGCCCCACTCTAGTTTGCACCTTTAAGCTGCATGTACCTCAAGGCGCTCAAGCTTCATGGCTTCAAGTCCTTCGCCGATCCCACCGTCCTCCGCTTCGAACCCGGCGTCACCGCGATCGTCGGTCCCAACGGCTGCGGCAAGAGCAACATCGCCGATGCCGTCCGCTGGGTGCTGGGTGAGCAGAGCGCCAAGGCGCTCCGCGGGGGCCGGATGCAGGACGTCATTTTCGAGGGCGCCGAGACGCGCCGGCCGCAGAATCTCGGCGAAGTCTCCTTGCTGCTGACCGCGTGCGAAGAGCAGCTCGGCACCGAGTTTCACGAGGTCGAGATCATGCGCCGCACCTCGCGCGACGGCCAGAGCGACTATTACCTCAACGGCCAGACCTGCCGGCTCAAGGACATCCACAGGCTGTTCATGGACACCGGCGTCGGGCGGACCTCGTACTCGATCATGGCACAGGGTCAGAT